>NZ_JAUZVB010000005.1:0-53311 GCF_031844365.1 Exiguobacterium sp. BG5(2022) | reverse complement strand
ACCAATCGTTGTCGTGTTAGCGACTTTTTAATAATAGCGATTTGACTTATTAAAGTCAACCACTTTTTATTATTTTTTTCGCTTCCTGAAGTTTGTTTCGTGAACAACATCAGCGACGTTTATTAATATATCAGCATCCTAAAAAACCGTCAACTATTTTTCTAAAAAAACTTTAATTTTTCTTTGTTTTGTTGAAATGAATAAAAAATGGTTGGCGGATCACCCAAAACACTTCGGATTATCCACACAACCATTTACTTTTTACGATGATTTAGACGACATCTGTTTCTTCGTTTTTTTCTTTCTAACTTCGGGTGAAGCGACTTGAACCGCTTGTCCTGTCTGTTGGAAGCGATGAAGCATTAATACCTGATAAGCGTTCGCAAACACCAATGTGGCTAGTGCCGGCCAGAGCAATGGAATCTCGTCCGTTGTTTGCAGAGCTGGAATCCATTCAATTAACGTAATGACAGTCATTAAGAAAAGTGTCGGGATGAAAGCACTCTTATTTGTTTGTTTCGCCTTACTCGCAGCAACGACCCAAGCGACAATGAGTAACACAAGCATCTCACCGATATAACGCCACATGTGATCATTACCGAATGCGAGCATCCGTAAGTAGACGGCATCAAAAATCGCAAATGCGATTAGTAACACTTGAACGCGATTCCATAGACGTGGCCCTCTAAATAAATCGAGTCCGACCCGATGAATAATCAAATAGGCAAAGAAGCCCATCATGCTGATCCCTGTCCATGTACTCGAATAACTAAGCGCCGTGACAATTGCCTCCCAGGACTGACTGACCAAATAACCCGGGTTCGCCAATAAATTCATCAGGAACCCGAACAACGTCCCGAATACGAGCGTTGTCCAAAACAAACGTAAAAAACCTTGTACTTTCATCTCTCACCGATTCACCCTTCTATTTGTTTAATGACTGCTTGCGCCAACTCATCATACGTATGCTCGAACGGATGTCCATCCCGATAGACAGAAGGTGCAAAGTCCTCTTCATTGTCGTACGGTTGACCGAGCGGGATTTGAGCAAGAAGCTTACTCTTCAGTGCTTCTGATAGCTTTTCTCCACCGCCGTATCCGAATACGTATTCCTTCTCGCCCGTTACCTTACTTTCGAAGTAGGCCATGTTCTCGATGATTCCCAACACTTTATGGTTCGTTTTGATTGCCATCGCTCCAGCACGTGCCGCAACGAATGCCGCTGTCGCATGAGGTGTCGTGACAATCAATTCCTGACATGATGGGAGCATGGAATGGATATCGAGCGCGACATCTCCTGTTCCTGGCGGTAAATCGAGCAACAGATAGTCAAGATCGCCCCACTCGACGTCATTGAAGAAGTTATTTAACATCTTCCCGAGCATCGGTCCACGCCAGATGACCGGCGCATTGTCTTCCACGAAGAATCCCATCGAGATGACTTTCACGCCAAAACGCTCGACTGGAATGATCTTCTCGCCGCGAACAACCGGTCGTTCCTCGATGCCGAGCATATCTGGAACACTGAAGCCGTAAATATCCGCATCAATCAACCCGACCTTTTTACCCGCTCGCGCAAGCGCGACAGCCAAGTTGACGGATACTGTCGATTTTCCTACGCCACCCTTACCAGAAGCGATGGCGATAAACGTCGTCCCTGAGTTTTCACGGAGGATTGCCGGTTTCGTCGCCTCTTTCAAACTTTCATCATTCAATGCCTCAAAGCGAAGCCCGACCGTCTTAAAGCCTTTCCCCTTGAGCAACGTGACGATTTCTTGTTGTAACTGAAGCTGTTCCCCGCTCCCTGTTTGTCCGAGTGCCACTTTTACACTGACATAGTCTTCTTTGATTCGAATGTCTTTTACTCCTGCTGTATCTCCAAGCGTTCGGTTGATCGTCGGATCAACAAGCCCCGCCAATTCCTCGCGTACTTGCTCTACTGTAAGCATATTGCTTCCCCCTTCTAACTGTTTCGATATCAGTATATCAAAAAAAGCGTTTTCTTGACGGGTTCGGAATCGACTATTTCAAACAAAAAACTCTCCACCCGAAAGGATGGAGAGTTCGAACCACATCGCGAAGATTAACGCTTCGAGAATTGTGGTGCGCGACGTGCTGCTTTAAGACCGTATTTTTTACGTTCTTTCATACGAGCGTCACGAGTTAAGAAGCCTTTTTCTTTGAGGCTTGGACGGAATTCTGGGTCCGCTTGAAGAAGCGCACGTGATACGCCGTGGCGAATTGCTCCAGCTTGTCCAGTGTATCCACCACCGTTAACGTTAACGATTACATCGTATTTACCTTCTGTTTCAGTCAATACGAGTGGTGATTTAGCCATCATGATCAAAGTCTCATGACCGAAGTATTCTGAGATATCGCGGCCATTTACAACAACTTTACCGTCACCTGCAACGAGGTGAACGCGAGCCACCGAGTGTTTGCGGCGGCCTGTTCCGTAGTAACGTACATCTGCCATCGTTTAGTTCCTCCCTGTGTCTCGATTAACCGCGAAGTTCGTAAACTTCTGGTTTTTGTGCTTCGTGCTTGTGTTCAGCTCCAGCGTAAACGTGGAGTTTGTTGAATTGTTGACGACCGAGTGATCCTTTTGGAAGCATCCCTTTGATCGCGAGTTCAAGCATACGCTCTGGACGTTTTGCGAGAAGCTCTTTTGCAGTTTGTGATTTCAAACCGCCTGGATGACCTGAATGACGGTAGTAGATCTTGTCATTCAATTTGTTACCAGTCAATTTGATTTTCTCAGCGTTGATGATGATGACGTGGTCTCCGCAATCAACGTGTGGTGTGAAAGTCGGCTTGTGCTTACCGCGAAGAAGTGAAGCTACTTCACTAGTCAAACGACCAAGTGTTTTGCCTTCTGCGTCGATAAGGAGCCATTTGCGTTCTACTTCAGATGCTTTAGCCATGAATGTTGTGCGCATGTGGAATACCTCCTAGAAATGTCTGTTCACTTAATTTTTTGATGCTTTATCATAATCCTAGTTTACGGGGCTAAGATTGTGGTTCATCTCTAAATTTGAAAATGAAATGCCAATGAATATAATACGATTTTATAAGGGGAATGTCAATCTACTTTTTCATAATTCACATTCCACAAATACAAACCGTGTGGGGGGGCGGTAATCCCCGCTACGCGGCGGTCCTTCGCCTCTAGCATTTGTGTGATATCTGCGGGCTGATACTTGCCTCTCCCTACCTCGATGACCGTCCCTACCATGATGCGGACTTGGTTGTATAGAAAACCTGATCCAACGAAACGGAATATGATCTCGTCTCCCATTTCGAGCACTTCTGCTTCATAGATAGTACGGACCCGATCTTCGACTTCTGCCTTTGTCACAGAGAACGACGTAAAGTCGTGGGTCCCAATCAACCGCTCCATCGCTTGACGCATCGCCTCAAGGCTCAGCTTATACGTCACGGTCGCAGCATAGTGCCGACGAAACGGATCCTCGGTCTGACGGATATAATAGCGATACTCTTTTCGCTTCGCACCGTAACGTGCGTGGAACGTATCGTCTATTTCTTCCGCCTGTTTAACGAGGATATCGTCTGGTAGCATGGCGTTTAACGCTTTGACGAAGCGCTCAGCGGGCATCTCTAACGACGTGTCAAAGTGAATCACCTGTCCTAACGCATGGACGCGAGCGTCTGTACGACCTGAGGCGACGATTTTTACCGGATATCGATGCATACGTGCCAAGACAGATTCAATCTCCGCTTGAATGGTATTGCCATTCGGCTGCACTTGATATCCCGCATAATGTGTCCCATCATAGGCGACAATCAGTTTAATTCGTCTCATCCAATCCCTCTCAATCCAAACAAAATGAGCGTCAACGCGATAAAGATGAGTAATACGGCTGTGTCACGCATTTGCCATTCCATTTCACGCAACCTCGTCCGCCCTTCTCCTCCTCGGTAACCACGGGCTTCCATAGCCGTAGCGAGGTCCTCAGCACGCTTAAACGCGGAGATGAACAATGGAATCAAGAGCGGGATGACCCCTTTTAGGCGGGATTTCCAAGGTCCACTCATCAAATCGACCCCACGCGCCTGCTGGGCTTTCATGATCCGGTCCGTCTCGTCCGCAAGCGTCGGTAGGAAACGAAGTGAGATGGAGAGCATCAACGCAATCTCATGGGCCGGCACACGAATCCGTTCGAATGGTCGTAGCCCCGCTTCAATCGAATCGGTCAATTCCATCGGTGTCGTCGTTAACGTCACGAGTGTCGTCAACATGACGAGATAAAAGAAGCGAAGCGAGACAATCAGCCCCATTCGAATTCCTTCCGAATAAATCGCAATCGGTCCTAATTCGAATAGAAGTGTCCCGTCTCGATTGAATAACAGTTGTAAGATCAACGTGAAGACGATCAAAAATAAGATCATGCGAAGACCGTTCCATAAATAGCGCCACGATAACTGTGACAGTTTGACCGCAAACAACGTGAACGCGAGTAAAAATAAATTCGTCCATAAGTTGTCAGCTAAAAAAACAACTGGGATAAATCCTAAAATGAAGAGCGTCTTGGCACGCGCATCAAGGGAATGAAGCCACGAATGTCCGGGTATATATTGACCGATAATCATGTCGCTCCCCCTTTCAGCCGTTCCGCCACCCAATCTGCCAGCTCGCTCTCGGTTCGTACGAGCGGGATGGACGTTTCTCCAAGAACCGGTGCCATGTCACGAGCGAATCGTAAGACGTGCGGGATGTCGAGCTGGAGCCGTCGCACCAGTACCTCGTCTTGGAACAATTCAAACGGGTCCCCATCAAACGCCACCTGACCACGCTCCATCACGATGACGCGCTCCGCATAGGCGAGTACATCATCCATGTCATGCGAGACAAGGATCAACGTAAGGTTCAACTCTTCTCGTAAACGTTTGAATAAGGCGAGCATGTCTCGTCTCCCAATTGGGTCGAGACCCGCTGTCGGTTCATCGACAATGAGCACATCAGGCCGGCTCGCTAAAACACCTGCAATCGCGACACGGCGCATCTGCCCTCCTGAAAGATCAAACGGCGAACGGTCCCATAACGTTTCATCCAAGCCGACGAGACGAAGGGCCTCGTGGGCTCGCTCTTTCGCTTCGGCATCTGTCGCGCCAAAGTTGCGCGGACCGAACATGACGTCGCGTTCGACCGTCTCTTCAAACAATTGGTGCTCTGGATATTGAAAGACGAGCCCAACGCGACGCCGAAGCGGCAAAAGATTCTGTTTCTTGTCACGGCGCGTCCGAATCGGGGTGACAATGATATCATCGACCACCACACGTCCGTCAGTCGGGCGCAATAAGCCGTTCATATGTTGAACGAGTGTCGATTTCCCTGAGCCAGTATGCCCAAGAAACGCAACAAGCGCTCCCGACGGAATGGTTACATTCACATCGCGCAGCGCGGTTCGTTCAAACGGAGTATTCATTTGGTATTGATATGTTACTTCTTCAATGCGTATCGGCATAGATGGTTCACCAACTCCGAATGTTGTAGCATCAGACGATCGAGTGGAATGCCACGTGCCTTCAGTTCGAGTTGCATCCGAACGATAAACGGGACATCTAGTTGAATGTCACGAAGCGTATCTGGATGTTGAAACACGTCTTCAGGTGTGCCGGTCATCGCAATCTTGCCTTTCGACAATGCAATGATACGGTCAGCAAACAACACTTCGTCGAGCTCGTGTGTAATGGCGACAACGGTCATCCCTTCCGAGACGAGCTGTCGTACCGTTTGTAATACCTCTTGTCGCCCAATCGGGTCGAGCATGGAGGTCGCTTCATCGAGCACGAGGACACGCGGGCGCATTGCGAGAGCCGCAGCTATCGCAACGCGCTGCTTTTGTCCACCGGATAACTGATGCGGTTCACGGTCCGCTAGTTCCGATAATCCAACGCGCGCTAGACTGTCATCAATTCGACGAACCATTTCTTGACGTGGAAGTCCCATGTTTTCGAGAGAAAATGCCACATCATCGCGCACGGTCGCCCCGACAAATTGATTGTCGGGATTTTGAAAGACGACCCCGATTCGCGTTCGAACGTCCCACACGTCTGCGGCGTTCGACGGATCGAGTGTCTCGACGCGAACTTCCCCCTGTTCAGGAATGAGAAGTCCGTTCCACAACTTCGTCAGTGTCGACTTGCCAGAACCATTATGGCCGACAATCGCAAGCCATTCCCCTTTATATACATCGAGCGATAGGCCGTTAAGCGCCGGCTCAGACTGTCCAGGGTAATGAAATACGACATCCCGTACCATAATTTGTGATTCCATAGGTCGACTCCTTTCTGATGTGGAAACAGGGCAATACGTCACCGCATGCCCTGTTGACTGCCTAATGAATTAGACGAGTTCGATGATTACAACTTCTGCACCATCACCGCGGCGTGGACCGACTTTCATGATGCGCGTGTATCCACCTTGACGTTCAGCGTAGCGTGGTGCCACGTCTTCGAACAATTTTTGGATTGCGTCTTTTTCTCCAGCGTTCTCCTTGCGAACGAATGAAGCTACTTGACGACGGGCATGAAGATCGCCACGTTTCCCAAGAGTGATCAATTTTTCAACGACTGGGCGAAGTTCTTTCGCTTTTTGTTCAGTTGTTTGAATGCGCTCGTTGATGATTAGGTCAGTTGCAAGATCACGCAAAAGCGCCTTGCGTTGCGAGCTTGTACGGCCAAGTTTCGAATAAGCCATTACATTTCCCTCCTTCGGTTGAACTTAGTCTTCTTTACGCAAGCCCAAACCGAGTTCGTCCAACTTGTGTTGAACTTCTTCGAGTGATTTACGTCCGAGGTTACGAACTTTCATCATCTCTTCCTCTGATTTGTTTGCGAGTTCTTGAACAGTGTTGATGCCAGCGCGCTTCAAGCAGTTGTACGAACGAACTGAGAGATCGAGTTCTTCAATCGTCATTTCGAGTACTTTTTCTTTTTGGTCTTCTTCTTTCTCGACCATAATTTCTGCGTTGAGAGCCTCATCTGTCAAACCAACGAAGATGTTCAAGTGTTCAGTCAAAATTTTAGCCCCTAATGATACAGCTTCTTCCGGACGAATTGAACCATCTGTCCACACGTCTAACAAAAGCTTATCGAAGCTAGCGTCTTGACCGACACGTGTTTTATCTACTTCGTAGTTCACGCGTTGAATCGGTGTATAGATCGAATCGATTGGAATGACCCCAATCGGCATATCATCACGTTTGTTATCTTCTGCCTGGACGTAACCACGACCACGGCGAGCAGTCAAACGCATGCGAAGCGTCGCATTGTCAGCGAGAGTCGCGATGTGGAGCTCAGGATTCAAGATTTCAACGTCGCTATCATGGGTAATGTCTGCCGCAGTGACAGCACCGGCACTTGAAACGTTAATCTCAAGCGTTTTCTCTTCTTCCGAGTACACTTTGAGTGCCAACTTCTTGAGGTTGAGTACGATTTGAGTGACGTCTTCGACAACACCGTCAATCGTAGAGAACTCGTGAAGCACGCCATCGATTTGAACCGCTGTTACCGCTGCACCTGGGAGCGATGACAATAGAATTCGACGTAGTGAGTTACCGAGAGTAGTGCCATATCCACGTTCAAGCGGTTCTACTACGAATTTACCAAACGTAGCGTCCTCGCTGATTTCGACCGTTTCGATCTTTGGTTTTTCAATCTCGATCATCTGAACCCCTCCTTGAGTATATCCTGCCGTGCAGTTTGAGCTGCTAAAGTATAAGCTGTCGTGCTAGGTAAACCCCTCACACGCTCAAGCGATTATACGCGGCGACGTTTTGGAGGGCGGCAACCGTTGTGCGGAACTGGAGTTACGTCACGGATTGCAGTAACTTCGAGACCAGTAGCTTGGAGCGCACGGATAGCCGCTTCACGTCCAGCACCAGGACCTTTAACGTTAACTTCTACTGTACGCATACCGTTGTCCATTGCAACTTTCGCTGCAGTTTCAGCAGCCATTTGCGCTGCGAACGGAGTCGATTTACGTGATCCTTTAAATCCAAGGTTACCAGAAGTAGCCCATGAAATCGCGTTACCTTGCGTATCAGTGATTGTGATAATTGTGTTGTTGAATGTAGAACGGATGTGTACCACACCGACTTCAACATGTTTTTTAACTTTACGTTTAGAACGTACGTTTTGCTTACGTTTCGCCATTGTTCAATTCCCTCCTTTACTTCTTCTTGTTCGCTACTGTACGGCGTGGGCCTTTACGAGTACGCGAGTTGTTCTTCGTGTTTTGACCGCGAACAGGGAGACTACGGCGATGACGGATACCGCGGTATGCGCCGATCTCGATCAAACGTTTGATGTTAAGTGAAACTTCACGACGAAGGTCACCTTCAACTTTGATTCCGTCAATTGCTTCACGGATACGGTTGAGTTCATCTTCAGTAAGGTCGCGTGTGCGTGTCTCTTCAGATACGTTAGCAGCCTTCAAAATTTCTTGTGCTTTTGTTTTACCAATACCATAGATGTATGTGAGCGAAATAACGATACGTTTTTCGCGTGGAATATCTACACCAGCAATACGTGCCATGTGTGCACCTCCTCTGAAATTAACCTTGTTTTTGTTTGTGTTTCGGGTTTTCGCAAATTACCATTACTTTACCCTTACGGCGAATAACTTTACATTTTTCGCAAATCGGTTTTACCGACGGTCTTACTTTCATGAGTATACCCTCCTCCTGGAAAAATCGGAGTTACTTATAACGGTACGTAATCCGCCCGCGAGTCAAGTCGTATGGAGACAACTCAACAGTTACGCGGTCACCTGGAAGGATCCGAATGTAGTGCATCCGAATTTTCCCTGAGACGTGCGCGAGCACCGTGTGGCCGTTTTCTAACTCCACTTTAAACATTGCGTTCGGAAGTGGTTCGACAACAGTGCCTTCCACTTCAATGACATCTTGTTTCGCCATCATTTATTCCCCTTTCTATATGAAAATCTTTAGGAGCACAGACGATCTATTGCCATCTACTGTGAGAGAAGGATCCAGAACGGATCAGTATGAAACAATAGAGCCTCATTCACCGGAATCGAGTTTCGTTAAAATCTCGTATCCATCGTCTGTGATGGCGATGGTGTGCTCAAAGTGGGCGCACATGCTACCGTCCACGGTGACAACTGTCCAGTTATCAGCCAGTGTTCGAACATAGCGTTGACCAGCATTAACCATTGGTTCAATGGCTAACGTCATCCCAGTCTTCAGGCGCGGCCCTTTCCCCGGTGGACCATAGTGTGGAATTTGCGGTTCTTCGTGCAAATTTTGTCCAACACCATGACCGACGTATTCGCGGACGACAGAAAAGTCATGTGATTCAACATATGCTTGAATCGCATGCGAAATATCTGTCAATCGCCCTCCAGCCTTGGCGTGCTCCAATCCTTTATACAGACTTTCTTCGGTTACGTCAAGTAGCCGCTGTGTCTCTTCTGTGATTGTTCCCACTGGATAAGTCCAAGCGGAATCTCCATGGTATCCATTATAGTAGGCACCGATATCGATTGAGATAATATCTCCATCTTTCAATACCCGTTTTCCTGGAATGCCATGAACAAGCTCTTCGTTCACCGAAGCGCAAACACTACCGGTAAAACCGTTATAGCCTTTGAACGATGGCGTCGCACCTTGGCTGCGAATGTAATCTTCCGCAATCCGGTCGAGCTCAAGCGTCGTGATTCCTGGTTTAATGTGCTGTTTGAGCACCTGGTGCGTTCGAGCAACAATTTGCCCAGCCTCACGCATAATCGCAATTTCACGAGGCGTCTTCGTGATGATCATTCAGTATCACCGAGTAATGCTTTGACATCGGCATATACGACATCGATTGGACGATCTCCATCCAATGTACGAAGATACCCTTTTTCAGCGTAAAAGTCAATGAGTGGTTTCGATTGCTCGATGTTGACGTCAAGGCGACGGCGAACCGTTTCCTCTTTATCGTCTTCACGTTGCATGAGTGCCGACCCATCCACATCACAGATGCCTTCCACTTTTGGTGGGTTGAAGATCACGTGATATGTCGCACCACACGTTGGGCAGATCCAACGACCTGTCAAGCGTGGAACGAGAATTTCCGCATCCACATCGATGTTGACGACGTGGTCAATCTGTTTCCCCAAATCTTTAAGCAAACTTTCGAGTGCCTCTGCTTGAGCAACAGTACGCGGGAATCCATCGAGTAAGAAACCTTTTTCTGTGTCATCTTGGCTAAGGCGTTCACGTACGATTCCGATTGTTACCTCGTCCGGTACGAGTTCACCTTTATCCATGAATGACTTGGCTTCTTTACCGAGTGGCGTTCCGCCTTTGATTGCCGCACGAAACATGTCGCCTGTCGAAATGTGAGGGATTTGGTACTCTTCTACGATTTTAGCAGCTTGAGTCCCTTTCCCAGCACCCGGTAAGCCCATGAGTACTAGATTCATCTCGGTTAGCCTCCAGTTTTGATTTTCACGAAGGGCTTGTAAACACGACAGGAAGGAAGGGTCAACCCTTCCTTCCGCTTTAACGGATAAAGCCTTTATAGTGTCGTTTTACAAGTTGACTTTCGATTTGTTTCATCGTTTCGAGGGCTACCCCGATGACGATCAACAAGCTCGTTCCTCCGATTTGAACGGAAGTTGGAAGACCGGCAAGCTTAATGAAGATTGTCGGCATGATCGCCACGAGCGATAAGAAGATCGCTCCGAAGAAAGTCAATCGATACAGCAACTTCGTGATGTACTGTTCTGTTTGCGCCCCAGGACGAATCCCAGGAATATAACCACCTTGCTTCTGCAGGTTTTCTGCCATTTGCTCAGGGTTGACCTGAATAAATGTATAGAAGTAGGCAAACGCAATGATTAACGCAACGTAAATCGACATTCCGATTGGCGCCGTCGTGTCAAAGTACGTCTGTAATTTTTGCGTTGTCTCCGGCGAAGCAATGAAGCTTGCAACAGTTGGTGGTGTTACCATGAAGGAAATCGCGAAGATAACCGGGATAACACCTGCTGCGTTTAGTTTGATTGGCAAGTGCGTTGACTGACCGCCCACTGGGGTACGGTTCGCCGTGCGTTTTGCATATTGGATTGGAATTTTGCGTGCCGCTTGTTGAACATAAATGATCCCAACCGTCACAGCCAAAATAACAAGTGCCAATACAACCAAGTAAACGATATTAATGAACAATGCATCTCCAGCGTTTTGGAGTTTTGTTTCATAAATCTGCGTGAAGATTCTTGGGAACCCGGCGACGATACCGGCGAAGATAATGATGGAAATACCATTCCCAACACCTTTCTCCGTTGTCATTTCACCAAGGAACATCAAGAACGCTGTACCCGCAGTGAGTACAATCGCGATCACAAAGTAAGTTGCCGTTCCCCACGTCTCATTGACGAGACCTGGGTAGAGGCGGTTAAATCCAAACGACAGTGAAGTCGCTTGGACAAAGCCTAAGATGATCGTCCCATAGCGCGTGACCGTCGCTAACTTTTTACGGCCCGCCTCTCCTTGTTTAGCCCATTCGGCAAACTTTGGAACGACGTCCATTTGTAAAAGTTGCACAACGATCGATGCCGTAATGTACGGCATGATCCCCATTGCGAACAAGGAGAAGTTCTGTAAAGCATTTCCTCCAAACAAGTTCAAGAAGTCAAGAAGACCTCCTGAGTCAAAACGCAACACATCCGTATTCACCATCGGCACCGGGATATGAGCCCCGATGCGGAAAATGATGATGATTGCGAGTGTGAAGAGAATACGCTGTCGAATATCTTTCACGCGCCACATATTGGAGATTGTCTGAAACATCAGATCACCTCAACTGTACCGCCAGCTGCTTCGATTGCTTCTTTCGCTGCACCCGAGAACTTGTTGGCTTTTACAGTCAATTTAGTTTCAAGCTTGCCGTTAGCAAGGACCTTGATTCCGTCTTTAGCAGAGCTGACAACACCAGTCTCGATTAAGAGTTCTGGAGTAACTTCAGTACCTGCTTCGAAACGGTTAAGCGTGTCTAGGGAAACAACCGCGTACTCTTTACGAGTTGGGTTGTTGAAACCGCGTTTTGGAAGACGACGGTAAAGTGGGTTTTGTCCACCTTCAAATCCTGGACGAACGCCACCGCCCGAACGAGCTTTTTGACCTTTGTGTCCACGACCAGAAGTTTTACCGTTACCAGTCGCCATACCGCGACCGACACGGTTACGTTCGTGACGTGAACCTGGAGTTGGCTTCAATTCATGGAGTTTCATAGTGGCACCTCCTTATTTATTAAAATCTTTATTATTCGTTGATTTCTTTTACAGTCACAAGGTGCGACACTTTGTTGATCATACCGCGCATCGCGACGTTGTCTGGGACAACGACCGTTTGATGCATTTTGCGAAGACCGAGTGTACGTACAGTAACACGCTGACCTTCCGGACGACCAATTGTGCTGCGTGTGAGGGTGATTGCGAGTTTCGCCATGTCTAGTTCCCTCCCTTAGTTAAGAAGTTCTTCTACGCTTTTACCACGTAGTTTAGCAACTTCCTCTGCTTTTTTGAGCTCAGTCAAGCCCTGTACCGTCGCACGGACGATGTTGATCGGTGTGTTTGAACCTAACGATTTCGAAAGGATGTCACCTACACCTGCAAGTTCGAGCACCGCACGAACTGGACCACCAGCGATAACCCCAGTACCTTCAGAAGCTGGTTTCATGAATACACGACCTGCTCCGAATACTCCTGTGATTTCGTGTGGAATTGTTGTACCAACCATAGGTACTTGTACCATGTTTTTCTTAGCGGCTTCAATAGCCTTGCGAATCGCTTCTGGCACCTCTTGTGCCTTACCTGTACCGAAACCGACGTGACCATTTTTGTCACCTACGACTACGAGAGCAGCAAAACGGAAGCGGCGGCCACCTTTTACGACTTTCGCGACGCGGTTTACGGTAACAACGCGTTCTTCAAGTTGTTCCATGTTAACGTCTAACTGGCGCATCGAGTGTCCCCTCCTTTTTATTAGAATTTAAGACCTGCTTCACGAGCTGCTTCTGCAACAGCTTTGACGCGGCCATGATAGAGGTATCCACCACGGTCGAACACAACTGTGTCGATACCTTTCTCGAGTGCACGTTCTGCAGCAAGTTTACCAACAGCTTTCGCTGCTTCAACGTTACCGCCATTTGTAAGATCGAGAGCTTTATCTTTCGAAGATGCAGACACAAGCGTTGTTTGTGCCGCGTCATCGATAAGTTGAACGTAAATGTGCTTGCTCGAACGGAATACGTTCAAACGTGGACGAGCTGCTGTCCCCGTGATCGTACGACGTACGCGAGCATGACGTTTTTTACGAACTGCATTTTTATCTGCCTTTGTGATCATTTATGCCACTCCTTTCCGTTCATTTCGTGACGAATTACTTACCAGTCTTACCTTCTTTACGGCGAATACGTTCATCAGAGTAACGAACACCTTTACCTTTGTAAGGTTCTGGAGCACGGTACGAGCGGATTTGAGCAGCAACGTGACCGACGCGCTCTTTGTTAATCCCTTTTACGATGATTTGCGTGTTTGAAGGAACTTCGATTTCGATACCTTCCTCAGCAACGTACTCGATTGGGTGCGAGTAGCCGAGGTTGAGGACGAGTTTGTTACCTTGCTTCGTAGCACGGTAACCAACCCCCGAGATCTCAAGTGTTTTTTGGAATCCGTTCGACACACCTTGTACCATGTTGGCAATAAGGGCACGTGTCGTACCGTGAATTGTACGGCTTTCTTTCGATTCGTCTGGACGAACAACCGTCAATTCGTTCTCTTCAACTTTGATTTCCAATGCCGGGTTAGCTGAAAGCGAAAGTTCACCTTTAGCACCTTTTACTGTGACCGTGTTGTCATTAGCAACTGTTACAGTAACGCCAGCAGGAATCGTAACTGGTTTTTTACCAATACGTGACATTGATTACACCTCCGTTCTTGTTAGAAAAGTGACTTACCAGATGTAGGCGAGCACTTCGCCGCCGACTTGTTGTTGGCGAGCTTCTTTATCAGTCATAAGACCTTTAGATGTCGAAAGAACTGCGATCCCGAGTCCTCCGAGTACTTTAGGTACTTCATCAGCTTTTGCGTATACGCGAAGACCTGGTTTCGAAATACGTTTGAGACCAGTGATTACACGTTCGTTGCTTGCTCCATATTTAAGGAAAAGACGAAGTGTACCTTGTTTAGCGTCCTCGATATATTCAACATCGCGAATGAAACCTTCACGCTTAAGGATTTCAGCGATCTCACGTTTAATGTTCGAAGCTGGAAGCTCCATTTTTTCATGGCGAACCATGTTAGCGTTACGGATACGTGTAAGCATATCTGCAATAGGGTCTGTCATTACCATGCGATGTACCTCCTTTCACACTGTTAGTGGATTACCAGCTTGCTTTTTTAACACCAGGGATTTGACCTTTGTATGCAAGATCACGGAACTTGATACGGCTGATCCCGAATTTACCCATGTAACCATGCGGACGACCTGTGATGCTGCAACGGTTGTGCAAGCGTACAGGTGACGAGTTACGTGGCAATTTGCTGAGTCCGATATAATCGCCTTCAGCTTTCAACTTCGCACGCTTTTCAGCGTACTGGGCAACGAGTTTCTCGCGTTTAAGTTCGCGATTCACCATTGACTTTTTAGCCATGTTGTCGACCTCCCTCTAGATTATTTTTGGAATGGCATACCGAGAAGTGTGAGCAATTCACGTGCTTCTTCGTCTGTGTTTGCTGTTGTAACAACAACGATGTCCATACCGCGTACTTTAGATACTTTATCGTAATCGATCTCAGGGAAAATAAGTTGCTCTTTCACGCCAAGCGTGTAGTTACCGCGTCCGTCGAATGCTTTCTTCGATACACCGCGGAAGTCACGTACACGTGGAAGTGAAACAGTTACCAATTTGTCGAGGAAATCGTACATGCGCTCGCCACGAAGTGTAACCTTCGCACCGATTGGCATACCTTCACGAAGTTTGAAACCAGCGATTGATTTCTTCGCTTTCGTTACGAGTGGTTTTTGACCTGAAAGAATTGTTAATTCTTCAACTGCCATATCAAGTGCTTTCGAGTTCGAAACAGCGTCACCTACACCCATGTTGATGACAATCTTTTCGACTTTCGGTACTTGCATGACCGAGTCATAGTTGAATTTATCCATCATCGCTTTCACGATGTCGCTTTTATACTTCTCTTGCAAACGGTTCATAGTCGAATGGACCTCCTTTCGTCACGTTCTTCTTATTTATCGAGTGATTCGCCCGATTTCGCGACACGAACTTTTTTACCATCGACTACTTTGAAACCAACACGAGTTGGTTTGCCAGTTTTAGGGTCGAGTGGCATTACGTTCGAGACGTGAATTGGTGCTTCGATCTCAAGGATCCCGCCTTGTGGATTCGCTTGTGAAGGTTTCGCGTGTTTTTTCATCACGTTTACGCCTTCAACCACTACGCGGTTTTTGCTTGGCATAGCTTTGAGGATAACCCCTTGCTTGCCTTTATCTTTACCAGACATTACCTGGACTGTATCGCCTTTTTTAACATGCATCGTTTGCGCACCTCCTTATAGGATTGAAATTGGAAATTAAAGTACTTCCGGTGCCAACGAAACGATCTTCATGAATTCTTTTTCACGAAGTTCACGTGCAACTGGCCCGAAGATCCGTGTGCCGCGTGGGCTCTTGTCATCTTTGATAATGACTGCTGCGTTCTCATCGAAACGGATGTACGAACCATCTTTACGACGAGCGCCGCGTTTTGTACGAACGACAACTGCTCTGACAACGTCACCTTTTTTAACAACGCCACCTGGTGTTGCTTGTTTTACCGTTGCGACGATGATGTCACCGATGTTTGCAGTCTTACGACCAGAACCACCGAGGACTTTAATTGTCAACAGTTCACGCGCGCCAGAGTTGTCTGCTACTTTCAAGCGAGATTCTTGTTGAATCATGCGAGTGTACCTCCCTCCGGATGTTTAATAAATCCGAACTGTTATTAGATGATTACTGATTCTTCTACTACTGTTACAAGACGGAAACGTTTGTCTTTAGAAAGAGGACGTGTTTCCGCGATGCGAACGATATCGCCCACTTTAGCGACGTTGTTCTCATCGTGTGCTTTATATTTCTTCGTGTAGTTTACACGTTTGCCATAAAGTTTATGACGAACCTTTGTTTCTACTGCGACGACGATCGTTTTGTCCATTTTGTCAGACACGACGCGACCAGTGAACACTTTACGGTTGTTGCGTTCCATGAGTGTTACCTCCTCTCAAGAATCCGATGTAATTAGCCGTTGTTGATGCCGAGTTCGCGTTCACGAAGAATCGTTTTAGCACGCGCAATCGACTTGCGTACTTCACGGATACGAGCAGGATTCTCAAGCTGACCTGTAGCAAGTTGGAAGCGAAGGTTAAAGAGTTCTTCTTTCCACTCGCCCACTTTACCGTTGAGCTCTTCAGTTGTTGATTGACGGAGATCAGTTGCTTTCATTCGTATCACCACCATTTTCTTCACGTTTCACGAACTTACATTTTACTGGAAGTTTGTGCGATGCAAGACGAAGTGCCTCACGTGCCACTTCCTCAGATACACCTGCGATTTCGAACATTACTTTGCCAGGCTTAACTACAGCTACCCAGCCTTCTGGAGCACCTTTACCCGAACCCATTCGGACTTCGAGAGGCTTTTTAGTGTACGGCTTGTGTGGGAAGATCTTGATCCACACTTTACCACCACGTTTCATATAACGTGTCATTGCAATACGTGCTGATTCGATTTGACGGTTTGTAATCCAGCTCGCTTCGAGAGCTTGGAGACCGAACTCACCGAAGTGTACAGTTGTGCCGCGTTTAGCGTTCCCGCGCATTTTACCACGGTGTACACGACGATATTTCACGCGTTTAGGTAACAACATAGTGTGTTGCCTCCTTCCTGAAAGAGTGTTTATTATTCAGCGTTTTTCGCTGTGTTGTTTTTTGTTGGAAGAACTTCACCGTGGTATAACCAAACTTTTACGCCGATTTTACCGTAAGTTGTGTCAGCTTCAGCTGTTCCGTAGTCGATGTCGGCACGGAGTGTGTGAAGTGGAACTGTTCCTTCCGAGTACTTCTCTGAACGAGCGATATCAGCGCCACCAAGACGACCAGAAACTTCTGTTTTGATCCCTTTGATGCCAGTACGCATCGAACGTTGAATAGATTGTTTCATTGCACGACGGAATGATACGCGACCTTCCAATTGACGAGCAATGTTTTCTGCTACAAGCTTCGCAACAGCGTCAGCGTTTTTCACTTCAACAACGTTGATGTGAACGCGTTTTCCGTCAGCGATTTTTGTAATGTGTTTACGGAGTGATTCGATTTCAGAACCACCTTTACCGATTACCATACCTGGCTTCGCAGTGTGAAGCGAAATGTTCACGCGGTTTGCAGCGCGTTCGATTTCAACTTTAGAAACACTAGCATCCTTCATTTTGTTTTCGATGTATTCACGAATAACGAAGTCTTCATGAAGGAGATCAGCGTAGTCTTTCTCAGCGTACCAACGCGAATCCCAGTCTTTGATAACACCAACGCGAAGACCGTGCGGATTTACCTTTTGACCCACTACATATCCCTCCTTATTTCTCAGTTACCACGATGTGGATGTGGCTTGTGCGTTTGTTAATACGGCTTGCGCGACCCATCGCACGTGGGCGGAAGCGTTTGAGTGTTGGACCTTCGTTTACGTAAGCTTCTGTTACAACGAGGTTCTCAATGTTCATATCGTAGTTGTGCTCTGCGTTAGCAATCGCTGATTTTAATACTTTTTCAACGACTGGCGATGCTGCCTTGTTCGTGTGAGCAAGGACAGAGAGCGCTTCGCCGACTTGTTTCCCGCGAATTAAGTCTACAACGAGACGTGCTTTGCGAGGAGCAAGACGGACCATATTAGCTGATGCTTTAGCTTGCATGGATTTGACCTCCCCTCAAATTACCGTTTCGTTTTCTTGTCTGATCCGTGACCTTTGTACGTGCGTGTTGGAGCGAATTCACCAAGTTTGTGACCAACCATATCTTCTGTCACGAATACTGGTACGTGTTTACGACCATCGTGCACACCGAACGTGTGACCCATGAATTCTGGGAAGATCGTCGAGCGACGTGACCAAGTTTTGATGACTTGCTTCTCACCAGATTCGTTGAGTTTGTCAACTTTAGCGAGTAAGTGGTGATCTGCGAATGGACCTTTTTTCAAGCTGCGACCCATGTTAGAACCTCCCTTTGGAATGATTCGGGAACGGCCCTTTCGAACCGCCCGAGAATCATGTAGTAATTATTTCTTACGGCGACGAAGGATGTACATGTCGCTCGATTTGTTTTTCTTACGAGTCTTAAGACCAAGAGCTGGTTTACCCCAAGGAGTAAGTGGGCCCGAACGACCGATTGGCGCACGACCTTCACCACCACCGTGTGGGTGATCAACCGGGTTCATTACAGAACCACGTACTGTTGGGCGTTTGCCTAACCAACGTGAACGTCCTGCTTTACCGATGTTTACGAGTTCGTGTTCTTCGTTACCAACTGAACCGATTGTCGCGCGGCAAGTGCCGAGGAACAAGCGTGATTCACCTGATTGAAGACGAACGATGACGTACTTGCCGTCACGTCCTTGGATTTGTGCCGATGCACCAGCCGCACGAACTAGCTGACCGCCTTTACCAGGCTTAAGCTCGATGTTGTGGATTGTTGTACCGACAGGGATGTTTACGAGTGGAAGAGCGTTCCCCACTTTGATATCCGCTTCAGGACCAGACATGATTTCCATGCCTACTTTGATGCCCTTAGGAGCGAGGATGTAACGTTTCTCACCATCTACATAGTTGATGAGTGCGATGTTTGCTGAACGGTTTGGATCGTATTCGATCGTTGCTACGCGTCCTGCAACGCCATCTTTGTTACGTTTGAAATCGATGATACGGTATTTACGCTTGTGACCGCCACCTTGGTGACGAACAGTCAAGCGACCTTGGTTGTTACGTCCGCCTTTTTTCGAAAGCTTTTCAGTTAACGATTTTTCAGGGCGATTCGTTGTGATCTCTGCAAAGTCGAGAGATGTCATGTTACGACGACCGTTAGTGGTCGGCTTAAACTTTTTGATTGCCATCGAGGATTCCCTCCTTTTCTTCTAAGGTAGTTAATTAACCGAGGAAGTCGATTGTGTTGCCTTCAGCAAGGGTTACGATCGCTTTTTTACGACGAGCTGTGTAACCAGAGTGACGACCGACACGTTTCGCTTTCGGTTTGTAGTTCATTGTGTTTACCGAAGCAACTTTCACGTTGAAGATTGTTTCGATAGCGTGTTTCACTTGCGATTTAGTCGCTTTTACGTCGATTTCGAAAACGTATTTGTTAGCTTCCATGAGGCTAACTGAACGCTCAGTGATGATCGGACGTTTGATGATATCGTATGCTTGAGCCATTATGCAAGCACCTCCTCTACCTTCGCAACCGCATCTTTAGTGAAGATGACTTTGTCGTTAGCAACGAGGTCAAGAACGTTTACGCCTGCTGCGTCGATCACAGTCACTCCTGGGATGTTACGAGCTGCGAGAGCGATAGTCTCATTGTAGTCCGCTGTGACTACAAGAGCCTTACGTTCTACTGATAAGCTGTTGAGTACAGCAGCCATATCTTTTGTTTTTGGTGCATCGAAAGCAAGGCCTTCGAGGACGATGATTTCGTTGTTTTGTACTTTCGACGAAAGAGCCGAGAGAAGTGCTAAACGACGAACCTTCTTAGGAAGTTTGTAAGAGTATGAACGTGGTGTTGGACCGAAGACTGTACCACCACCAACCCATTGTGGTGAGCGGATAGAACCTTGGCGCGCACGACCAGTTCCCTTTTGTTTCCATGGTTTACGGCCGCCACCGCGTACTTCCGAGCGACCTTTCGTATCGTGAGTACCTTGACGGCGTGATGCTTGTTGCATGACGATTGCGTCGTAAAGTACTGATTCGTTTGGCTCGATTCCGAAGATGGCTTCTGCCAATTCGATTTCGCCAACTTGTGAACCTGTTTGGTTAAGCAAAGCTACTTTAGGCATTCGTAATTCCTCCTTTCCGTGCAGTTAATTAGTTACCTTTGACCGCTGATTTGATGATGACGTTCGATTTACGAGCGCCTGGGATAGCACCTTTCACGAGGAGAAGGCCACGTTCCACATCAACTTTAACGACTTCAAGGTTTTGAATTGTTTTACGCTCTCCACCCATTTGACCAGGAAGAAGTTTCCCTTTAAATACGCGGTTAGGAGCGACAGGACCCATCGAACCAGGACGACGGTGGTAGCGCGAACCGTGAGCCATTGGTCCACGTGATTGTCCGTGACGCTTGATCGCACCTTGGAATCCTTTACCTTTCGATGTACCTGTTACGTCTACTAATTCACCTGCAGCGAAAATGTCTGCCTTAATCTCTTGACCGATTTCGTATCCTTCTACTGAAGTACGAACTTCTTTGATGAAGCGCTTAGGTGTCGCGTTTGCTTTCGCAGCGTGACCTTTTGATGGTTTGTTTTGACGTGATTCTTTGATGTCTCCGAAACCAAGTTGAACTGCTTCGTAACCGTCTGTGTCAACTGTTTTAAGTTGAAGAACGACGTTACCTTCTACAGCAACTACTGTTACTGGTACAACTTCGCCTGCTTCGTTGAAGATTTGAGTCATACCAAGTTTTGTTCCTAAGATTCCTTTAGCCATGAGATACACCTCCTGTTAATAATTAATTGTCTCTTCTGGCTAGTATCTACTATATGAAGAATTAAAGTTTGATTTCGATGTCTACACCTGATGGTAACTCGAGACGCATAAGCGAATCGACTGTTTTCGGTGTTGGGTTTACGATGTCGATCAAGCGTTTGTGTGTACGCATTTCGAACTGCTCACGAGCATCTTTGTACTTGTGAACCGCACGAAGAATCGTGTAAACCGATTTTTCAGTTGGGAGCGGGATTGGACCCGATACCTTTGCACCTGAACGCTTCGCAGTGTCAACGATTTTCTCAGCTGATTGATCGAGAACGCGATGGTCATATGCTTTTAAACGAATACGAATTTTTTCATTTGCCATGTTTGTTTCCCTCCTTTGTCGCCTACTTTAAAAATAGACAATTCTCCGCGGAAATTTCCACACCGGCCATGGCAATGCTGCCTGGCGTGTCATAACCTCCCGCTTCAACGCAGCGTGCTTGTGTCAGCAGAGGCATCCGATCATTGCAAATCAACGATTGGACCCGTTTTCTGCTGTAAAGTCTCTCACCACTCGCACAAACACTTAATCATTATATCTAATCTGGTCATGGAATGCAAGATTAGATTTTTGAAGTTGCTGGTTGTCTGATGAGTTGCTCAACGTTCCCTAATGTAACAAGATTCGCGAGCTTTTGCAAGCAAAAATTCATTCTTTTATTGAACTATTTTTCAAACGAACTCCCATGTCAACTCGACCTAGCGTTTCATCACCTCTCCAAAACGCTCTGTCACCCCTTCTATGACCGATTGTGGCGCTCGTTTTAAACAGTCTTGAACAATTCCTTCATTAACACTGTGCGTCTTGAAATAGCGGAGCAATGACGCTAATTTATCCTCTCGTCCGATGACCGTGTAAAGGACGACCCACTCTTCTAGGTGCATCCATTGTCCATCTGGTTCAATGAAAGGATGCGTATAGATTCCGTCGGTACACTTCATTCGGAAACTAGACATGACGTCCACATCTGTTCCCTCGAATATATACTCTCCAAAGTAGGTCGTTACGTATGCGTCGTGAGAATCTGATGGTTTCTTCTCCCCAGCACGACTAAGTACGCGATCGATTTTTTCAAACTGGTCCGGTTCAACAAAAACATCGATGTCATTCGTTACCTCGACGATGCCATGATGCTTTAACAGCTCAGAACCGCCAATGCGATACTCAATCCCATTCAAGCGACAAATAGTCTCTAGTTGCTTCAGCATGACGCCACTCCTTTCTCGTATGCCTCATCTTACCATGTTGTGATGGAAACACAAAAAAGCAGCCCGCATATTGCGGACTGCTTAATGTTGTTCAGTTGAATCAATCGATTACTCGATGATTTCTGTTACTGAACCAGCACCTACAGTACGGCCACCCTCACGGATAGAGAAACGTGTACCGTCTTCGATCGCGATTGTAGAAATCAATTCGATCGTCAACTCGATGTTGTCTCCTGGCATTACCATTTCAGTACCTTCTGGAAGGTGAACGATACCTGTTACGTCAGTTGTACGGAAGTAGAACTGCGGACGGTAGTTCGCGAAGAATGGCGTGTGACGGCCACCCTCTTCTTTAGAAAGAACGTAGATTGATGCTTTGAATTTAGAGTGTGGTGTGATTGAACCTGGCTTAGCAAGTACTTGTCCACGCTCGATGTCGTCACGTGATACACCACGGAGAAGTGCACCGATGTTGTCGCCAGCTTCAGCATAGTCAAGAAGCTTACGGAACATCTCTACACCAGTACATACAGTTTTCTTCGTTTCTTCTGTAAGACCAACGATTTCGATCTCGTCGTTGACGCGGAGAACACCACGCTCAACACGACCAGTCGCTACAGTACCACGACCAGTGATTGAGAATACGTCCTCAACAGGCATCATGAAGTCTTTTTCAGTGTCACGAACTGGTTCTGGGATGTACTCATCAACAGCGTTCATGAGTTCCATAACTTTTTCTTCCCACTGAGCTTCACCGTTAAGTGCGCCAAGTGCAGAACCTTTGATTACAGGGAGGTCGTCGCCTGGGAAGTCGTATTCAGAAAGAAGTTCACGGATTTCCATTTCAACGAGTTCGAGAAGCTCTTCGTCGTCTACCATGTCAACTTTGTTCATGAATACTACGATGTAAGGAACACCTACTTGACGTGAAAGAAGGATGTGCTCACGTGTTTGTGGCATTGGGCCATCTGTTGCAGATACAACGAGGATCGCGCCGTCCATTTGAGCAGCACCAGTGATCATGTTTTTAACATAGTCAGCGTGTCCTGGGCAGTCAACGTGTGCGTAGTGACGCTTGTCAGTTTCGTACTCGATGTGAGCTGTTGCGATTGTGATACCGCGCTCGCGCTCTTCTGGAGCACCATCGATTTGGTCGAACTTAGTAGCTGTTTTACCTTGTGCACGTGAAAGTACAGCAGAGATTGCTGCAGTCAAAGTTGTTTTACCGTGGTCAACGTGGCCAATTGTACCAACGTTAACGTGCGGCTTAGAACGGTCGAATTTTTCTTTACCCATTCTAGATTCCTCCTCTATTAAACGATTAGTTTTATTTAACTAGGAAGACGTAGGCTACTTTTAACATACGTCCTCCTTAGCTTACAACAATCAATCTAGCGATACAACCGTTATTAGCCGTTCGCTTTTTTGACGATTTCTTCAGCGATTGATTTCGGTACTTCTTCGTAGTGATCGAAGTGCATCGAGTACGTTCCGCGTCCTTGTGTACGTGAACGAAGTGATGTTGCGTAACCGAACATTTCTGAAAGTGGAATCATCGCTTTAACGACTTGTGCGTTACCGCGAGCTTCCATACCTTCTACGCGTCCACGGCGTGACGTGACGTCACCCATAATGTCACCCATGTATTCTTCTGGGATAACAACTTCAACACGCATCATTGGCTCAAGGATAACAGCTTTCGCTTGGTCCTTAAGTTGTTTAACCGCCATCGAAGCAGCAACTTTAAACGCCATCTCGTTCGAGTCGACATCGTGGTACGAACCGAATACGAGACGAGCTTTAACGTCTACTACTGGGTAACCAGCGAGGATACCGTTTTCGAGAGCTTCTTCAATCCCGTTTTGAACAGCAGGGACGTATTCACGTGGTACAACACCACCGACGATCTTGTTCTCGAACTCGAATCCAGCGCCTTCTTCGTTCGGCTCGAATTCTACGACAACGTGACCGTACTGACCGCGTCCACCAGACTGACGAACGAATTTCGAATCGATCTTCGCAGCGCCACGGATTGTTTCACGGTAAGCAACTTGTGGTGCACCAACGTTAGCTTCTACTTTGAATTCGCGACGCATACGGTCAACGAGGATGTCAAGGTGAAGCTCACCCATACCAGAGATGATCGTTTGACCAGTCTCAGGGTTTGTTTCAGTGCGGAATGTTGGATCTTCTTCTGCGAGTTTCGCAAGAGCTTGACCCATCTTATCTTGGTCTGCTTTCGATTTAGGCTCGATTGCAACCGAGATAACTGGTTCTGGGAACGTCATTGACTCGAGAACGATGTTATCTTTCTCAGAGCAAAGCGTGTCACCAGTAGTCGTGTCTTTGAAACCAACAGCAGCGGCGATGTCACCAGCGAATACCATTGGAATCTCTTCACGGCTGTTTGCGTGCATTTGAAGGATACGACCGAGACGCTCACGCTTCCCTTTAGTCGAGTTCTTCACGTATGATCCCGCTTCAGCTGTACCAGAGTACACGCGGAAGAACGTCAATTTACCGACGTAAGGGTCAGTCATAACTTTGAACGCAAGTGCTGAGAATGGAGCTTCGTCAGAAGGCTCACGTGTGATTTCTTCTTCTGTATCGAGGTTGATCCCTTTGATTGACTCTACATCAACTGGTGATGGGAGGTAATCAACAACGGCGTTAAGCATGAGCTGAACACCTTTGTTCTTGAAGGCAGAACCAACGAGTACAGGGTAGAATTCAACGCTAAGTGTCGCTTGACGGATTGCAGCTTTCAATTCATCGATTGAAATCTCTTCACCTTCAAGGTACTTCATCATCAACTCTTCGTTGAAGTCAGCAACACCTTCGATCAATTGACCGCGAAGTTCTTCAGCTTGGTCAGCCATGTCAGCTGGGAAGCCATCTGTTACTTCGATGTCAGTACCGAGGTCGTTGTTGTACATGTAAGTCTTCATTTCAACGAGATCGATGATCCCTTTGAAATCGTCCTCTGCTCCGATTGGGAGTTGGATCGCGTAAGCGTTCGCTTGAAGACGATCGTGGAGCGTCTTCACAGAGTACAAGAAGTCTGCGCCGATTTTATCCATCTTGTTGACGAATACGACACGTGGTACACCATATGTCGTCGCTTGACGCCATACAGTTTCTGTTTGTGGTTCTACACCTGACTGAGCGTCAAGTACAGCAACCGCACCATCAAGTACACGGAGTGAACGTTCAACTTCTACAGTGAAGTCTACGTGTCCAGGTGTATCGATGATGTTTACACGGTGGCCATTCCACTGTGCAGTTGTCGCAGCCGAAGTGATCGTGATTCCACGCTCTTGCTCCTGCTCCATCCAGTCCATTTGTGAAGCACCTTCGTGCGTTTCACCAATTTTATGGATACGACCTGTGTAATAAAGAATACGTTCAGTTGTTGTCGTTTTACCGGCATCGATGTGAGCCATGATCCCGATGTTACGAGTATTCTTTAGGGAGAATTCTCTTGCCATACTGGGTATTCTCCTTCCGCATGTTTGATTTTCGTGTGCGCGCACACGATATGATTATACCCGAAAGCCACTCCGTTAAGCCATGCTTGGCGGAGTGGACTTTACGATTAAATTACCAACGATAGTGAGCAAACGCTTTGTTAGCTTCTGCCATCTTATGCATGTCTTCGCGTTTCTTAACAGATGCACCAGTGTTGTTGGCTGCATCCATGATTTCGTTCGCGATACGTTGCTCCATCGTTTTTTCGTTGCGGAGACGAGCGTAGTTCACGAGGTAACGAAGACCAAGTGTTGTACGGCGCTCTGGACGAACTTCTACAGGAACTTGGTAGTTAGCTCCACCTACACGGCGTGCTTTAACTTCAAGTACAGGCATGATGTTGTTCATTGCTTCTTCGAACACTTCCATAGGCTCTTTGCCTGAGCGTTCAGCGATGATGCCAAATGCGTTGTAAATGATAGTTTGAGCTGTACCTTTTTTACCGTCTAACATGACACGGTTAATGAGGCGAGTTACCAATTTCGAGTTGTAGATCGGATCTGCGATAACGTCACGACGTTCTGCACGGTTTTTACGCATCCGAGTACCCTCCTTTCAAAATTTCAATTGTAGTTTAGTTTGCGAGAATTACTTCTTCGCAGCTTTCGGACGTTTCGTACCGTATTTAGAACGGCCTTGCATACGTCCATCAACACCTGCAGTGTCAAGCGCACCACGAACGATGTGGTAACGTACCCCTGGTAAGTCTTTTACACGTCCTCCACGGATAAGAACAACGCTGTGCTCTTGAAGGTTGTGGCCAATACCTGGGATGTACGCAGTCACTTCGATTTGGTTAGTCAAACGAACACGAGCATACTTACGAAGCGCCGAGTTCGGTTTCTTCGGAGTCATTGTACCAACACGTGTACAAACACCACGTTTTTGTGGTGAGCTCACGTTTGTTTGTGACTTGATGAAACTGTTGTAACCTTTGTTAAGTGCTGGAGAGTCAGATTTCACGACTTTCGATTTACGTCCTTTACGGACTAACTGGTTAATAGTAGGCATCTTTGAAGATCCTCCCTTCCTGAATGTTGCTATTTTCTAGTCCCACCGACCCGGGTGGTTCATTTAAGGTCATAACGAAACGTTTTTACGAGGCGTAGGCATTCCATGACCTCGCAAAAACGTGAGTTATACCTTGAAAGTGGCAATTGTAGCAGCCAAACCTTCCCGTAGAAAGTTCGGATGGACGTCCAAGTAGCTTGCCGACTGCTGGACATCGTTGTCATCGACAACAACCGATTGGCGGCACTAAATCATAGTAGCACCGCCAACCTGCGCTGTCAAGACGTATTTTACTCGACTGTTGTATCTTCGAGCGCAACTGGCGCCTCATCTTCTTTGAGTTCCACATCACGGTAGACGGCCATTCCAGTACCAGCTGGAACGAGTTTACCGATGATGACGTTCTCTTTGAGTCCGAGGAGATAGTCACGTTTCCCTTTGATTGCTGCATCTGTCAAGACGCGAGTCGTTTCTTGGAACGAAGCCGCTGAGAGGAACGAATCTGTCTCAAGTGAAGCTTTCGTGATTCCGAGAAGGACTGGTTTCGCAGTCGCTGGGTGTTTTCCATCACGAATCGCATCTTTACACGCTTCTTTGAAGACGCTGATGTCGACGAGTGATCCAGGGAGAAGTGGTGTGTCACCTGATTCGATAACTTTGACACGACGAAGCATTTGGCGAACCATGACCTCAACGTGCTTATCACCGATTTCTACCCCTTGCATCCGGTAAACTTTTTGAACTTCTTGGAGAAGATAGTTCTGAACACCAGATACACCACGGACGGCGAGCAATTCTTTCGGATCGATCGAACCTTCCGTGAAGACTTCACCGGCTTCTACTGTGTCGCCGATTTGAACGCGGAGACGCGCTCCGAATGGAATCGTGTATGAGCGAGTCTCACTGAATCCTTCGACCGTGAGTTCACGCTTGTCACGCGATTCTGTGAAGTCGATGACCGTACCAGAGATTTCCGAGATGACCGCTTGACCTTTCGGGTTACGGGCTTCGAATACCTCTTGGATACGCGGAAGACCTTGTGTGATATCGTCCCCGGCAACCCCACCTGTGTGGAAGGTACGCATTGTAAGCTGCGTTCCTGGCTCACCGATTGATTGTGCGGCAATGATACCGACAGCTTCCCCGACTTCAACGTTTGATCCAGTCGCCAAGTTGCGTCCGTAACACTTCTTACATACGCCGTGTGACGTGTTACATGTGAAGGCTGTACGGATTTCAACTTTTTCAACACCCGCATCTACAATGATGCGCGCGATGTCTTCTGTGATCAATTCGTTCTTATCAATCAACACTTCGCCCGTTTCAGGGTGTGTGACCGTTTCAAATGATGTACGTCCGACGAGACGGTCGTACAAGCTTTCGATTTCTTCCGTACCTTCGCGGAGTGCAGAAACACGGATTCCGCGGTCTGTTCCACAATCCTCTTCACGGATGATGACATCTTGCGCTACGTCAACGAGACGACGCGTCAAGTAACCTGAATCGGCTGTCTTCAAGGCTGTATCGGCAAGACCTTTACGAGCCCCGTGAGTCGAGATGAAGTACTCTTGAACCGTCAGACCTTCACGGAATGACGATTTGATTGGAAGTTCGATGATGCGACCAGATGGAGCGGCCATCAAACCACGCATACCCGCAAGCTGCGTAAAGTTCGATGCGTTACCACGGGCACCTGAGTCAGACATCATGAAGATTGGGTTCAGGCGGTTGAGGGATTTCATCAATCGAGATTGAATTTCATCCTTCGCTTCGTTCCAAGCACGGACAACGCGCTCGTAACGCTCATCTTCAGTGATGAGACCACGACGGAACGACTTCATGATTTGGTCGACTTGTTTTTGTGCTTCATCAAGGATTTCCTGTTTATCCGGAAGTACGATGATATCGGCAATCCCAACCGTCACACCCGCTTTTGTCGAGTGCTTGAAGCCAAGATCTTTCATCCGGTCAAGCATGCGGCTTGTTTCCGTCGTTTCAAACTTCTGGAACACTTCCGCGATGACTTTTCCAAGGAAACCTTTTTTGAACGGGTCGATGATTGGACGTGATGCGATTTCTTCCGCAACGTTCGCCCCTTTGTCGATGAAGTACTTGTCAGGCGTTGCTTCCTGTAAGTTTTCCATCGTCGGCTCGTTCAAGTATGGGAACGTATTTGGCAAGATTTCGTTGAAGATCATCTTACCAACTGTCGTAATGAGCAATTTCTCGTTCTGTTCGTCTGTGAACGTCGGGTTGTTGAGCGTACGCGCCGGAAGTGCCACACGCGAGTGCAAGTGGACATAACCGTTTTGGTAAGCAATCAACGCTTCGTTGACGTTCGAGAACACTTTCCCTTGACCGACGGCATCTTCACGTTCGAGTGAAATGTAGTAGTTACCGAGGACCATATCCTGCGATGGTGTAACAACTGGTTTTCCGTCTTTCGGGTTCAAGATGTTCTGTGCAGCGAGCATGAGAAGACGTGCTTCCGCTTGTGCTTCTGCAGAGAGCGGCACGTGGACGGCCATTTGGTCACCATCGAAGTCGGCGTTGTATGCCGTACATACGAGTGGGTGAAGGCGAATCGCACGACCTTCAACAAGAATCGGTTCGAATGCTTGAATACCAAGGCGGTGAAGTGTCGGGGCACGGTTCAAGAGGACCGGATGCTCACGAATGACTTCTTCAAGGACGCCCCAGATTTCAGGTTGCATCTTCTCGATTTTGCGTTTGGCGTTCTTGATGTTTGAAGCGATGCCGCGACCGACAAGCTCTTTCATCACGAACGGTTTGAAGAGTTCAAGCGCCATCTCTTTTGGAAGACCACACTGATACATCTTCAAGTTCGGACCTACGACGATAACCGAACGTCCTGAATAGTCGACCCGTTTACCGAGAAGGTTTTGACGGAAACGACCTTGTTTCCCTTTCAACATGTGTGAAAGTGATTTAAGCGGACGGTTACCAGGACCTGTTACCGGACGACCACGACGACCGTTGTCGATGAGGGCGTCAACCGCTTCTTGAAGCATACGCTTCTCGTTTTGCACGATGATGTTCGGCGCGCCGAGGTCGAGCAAACGTTTGAGACGGTTGTTCCGGTTGATGACTCGACGATACAAATCGTTCAAGTCAGATGTCGCAAAGCGTCCACCATCAAGCTGTACCATCGGGCGAAGCTCTGGTGGGATGACAGGAAGTACTTCAAGGATCATCCAGTCTGGATTGTTTCCTGAAGTGAAGAATGCATCGAGAACTTCCAAGCGCTTAATCGCACGTGTACGACGTTGACCTTGGACTGTTTTCAACTCTTCACGAAGCTCGCCTACTTCTTTTTCAAGATTAACGTCTTGAAGAAGTGTACGGATGGCTTCAGCACCCATGTCTGCTTTGAAGTCGCTACCGTATTTTTCACGATAGAGACGGAATTCTTTTTCCGAGAGAAGTTGTTTCTTCTCAAGCGGAGTATCACCTGGCTCTGTGACCACGTAAGATGCGAAGTAAATGACTTCTTCAAGCGCACGTGGTGACATGTCGAGAACAAGCCCCATGCGGCTTGGAATCCCTTTGAAGTACCAGATGTGCGAAACTGGTGCCGCGAGCTCGATATGGCCCATTCGCTCGCGACGCACTTTCGCTTTCGTCACTTCAACGCCACAGCGGTCACAAATGACTCCTTTATAACGGATACGTTTGTATTTCCCACAGTAACATTCCCAGTCTTTCGTAGGACCGAAGATTCGTTCACAGAATAATCCGTCCTTCTCTGGTTTAAGTGTACGATAGTTGATCGTTTCCGGCTTTTTGACTTCACCGTAAGACCACGAACGGATCTTCTCTGATGAAGCCAAGCCGATTTTCATATATTCAAATCGATTAACATCTACCAAGGGGCCGACCTCCCTTTTCGCCTTATTCCTCTTCCGTAACAGTCGGTTGAACGACTTGTTCTAACGCCGATGTTGCGTTCGGGATGTTGTCGTCATCTTCATCTTTCATTTCGACTTCTTCATCATCCGCTGACATCATCTTGACTTCCATACCGAGCGCTTGAAGCTCTTTGATCAAGACGCGGAATGATTCAGGAACGCCCGCTTTCGGAACGCTCTCACCTTTCACGATGGCCTCATATGCTTTCACACGACCGACCGTGTCATCCGACTTGATTGTCAAGATTTCTTGGAGCGTGTAGGCTGCACCGTACGCTTCAAGAGCCCAAACTTCCATCTCCCCGAAGCGCTGACCACCGAACTGTGCTTTACCACCGAGCGGTTGTTGCGTAACGAGTGAGTATGGTCCTGTCGAACGAGCGTGAAGTTTGTCATCAACCATGTGCGCGAGTTTGATCATGTACATGACACCGACCGAGACGCGGTTATCGAACGGTTCACCCGTACGACCGTCATAGAGACGCGTTTTCGCATCTTTATCCATACCAGCCTCTTCAATCGTTGCCCATACGTCTTCCTCACGCGCTCCATCGAATACAGGTGTTGCCACTTTGATACCGAGCTTCTTCGCTGCCATACCAAGGTGGAGTTCAAGTACCTGACCGATGTTCATACGAGATGGTACCCCAAGCGGGTTGAGCATGATGTCAACCGGTGTACCGTCTGGCATGTATGGCATATCTTCTTCAGGGAGGATTCGCGAGATAACACCTTTGTTACCGTGACGTCCCGCCATCTTATCCCCTTCGTGAATCTTACGTTTTTGAACGATATAGACACGTACCATTTGGTTGACGCCTGGAGACAACTCGTCACCGTTTTCACGGTCGAACACTTTGACATCCAAGATGATTCCGTCTCCACCGTTTGGTACACGAAGTGACGTATCACGTACTTCACGTGCCTTCTCACCGAAGATTGCGTGCAAGAGACGCTCTTCCGCCGTCAATTCTGTAACGCCCTTAGGTGTTACTTTACCGACGAGGATATCGCCATCCTTGACTTCAGCTCCGATGCGGATAATTCCACGATCGTCCAAGTTACGAAGTGCGTCATCTCCGACGTTTGGAATATCACGTGTGATTTCCTCTGGTCCGAGTTTCGTGTCGCGTGACTCTGACTCGTACTCTTCGATATGAATCGACGTGTACACGTCATCTTTCACGAGACGCTCACTCATAATGATCGCATCCTCATAGTTGTAACCATCCCATGTCATGAAGGCAACGACGACGTTACGGCCGAGCGCGAGCTCACCCATATCCATCGATGGACCGTCTGCAAGGATTTCTCCTTTTTCGACACGGTCACCAGCTGCGATGATTGGTTTTTGGTTATAGCATGTCCCTTGGTTCGAACGGACATATTTTTGAAGTTTGTAACGGTCAAGGTCACCTGAAACCTCAGAACCGTTCACGTCAGACGTGCGACGGATCAAGATTTCACGCGCTGTGACGCGTTCGACGACACCTGGGTATTTCGCAACAATAGCTGCCCCAGAGTCTTTAGCAGATACGTACTCCATGCCGGTACCGACAATCGGTGAATCCGGTTGAAGGAGTGGTACTGCTTGACGTTGCATGTTCGCTCCCATGAGGGCACGGTTCGAGTCATCGTTCTCGAGGAACGGGATACATGCCGTTGCGGCAGAAACAACTTGTTTCGGCGAAACGTCCATGTAGTCCACTCGGCTTGGCTCGACTGACAAGTTTTGTCCGCGGAAACGGCAAAGAACTTGTTCGTCTGCAAAGTGGCCATCTTCTGTGAGCGGCATGTTTGCCTGTGCGACGACATAGAGGTCTTCCTCATCAGCCGTCATATATTGAATGTCGCCAGTGACAAGACCTGTTTCCGGGTCAACACGACGGTATGGCGCTTCGATGAAACCGTACTCGTTCACTTTCGCATAAGACGAGAGTGAGTTGATGAGTCCGATGTTCGGCCCCTCTGGTGTTTCGATTGGACACATCCGACCGTAGTGCGAATAGTGAACGTCTCGAACTTCGAAACCAGCACGCTCACGTGTCAAACCACCCGGTCCAAGTGCAGAGAGACGACGCTTGTGCGTGAGCTCTGCGAGCGGGTTCGTTTGGTCCATGAACTGTGACAATTGCGAGCTACCGAAGAACTCTTTAAGTGATGCGATAACCGGGCGGATGTTGATGAGCGCCTGTGGTGTGATCGCATTTTGATCTTGAATCGACATACGTTCTTTTACGACACGTTCCATACGGGAAAGCCCGATCCGGAATTGGTTTTGGAGAAGTTCTCCGACTGAACGAAGACGACGGTTTCCTAAGTGGTCGATGTCATCTGTTGTTCCGACTTCGTGAAGTAAGTTGAAGAAGTAGTTGATTGAAGCGATAATATCGGCTGGCGTAATATGTTTTACGCTGCGATCGATATTGCCATTTCCGATGATGTTCAAGATACGCTCTCCATCTGGGTCATCCGGTGAGATGACTTTGATTGACTGAAGACCGAATGGCTCACCTTCAGCGACACCACCAGTTGGTTCCGCATCGATATAGCCAAGGCCGTTCTCCAAGTGCGGGAGGATACGATCTAAGTTGCGGCGGTCGAGGATTGTTCCAGCTTCGGCGAGTACTTCGCCTGTTTCCGGGTCCACGAGCGTTTCCGCTAATTTTTGACCGAACAAACGGTTCTTAAGATGAAGTTTTTTGTTCATCTTATAGCGACCGACGTTCGCTAAGTCGTAACGTTTCGGGTCGAAGAAACGTGATACGAGAAGAGATTTCGCATTTTCTACCGTTGGTGGTTCACCAGGGCGGAGACGCTCATAAATCTCGATCAACGCTTTCTCTGTAGACTCCGTATTATCTTTTTCAAGGGTGTTACGAAGGTATTCGTCATCCCCGAGAAGGTCGATAATTTCTTGGTCCGTACCGAATCCGAGGGCACGCAACAACACCGTTACCGGAATTTTACGGGTACGGTCGATACGAACATAAACGATATCTTTGGCATCTGTCTCGAGTTCGAGCCAAGCACCACGGTTCGGGATGACAGTTGCGCCAAATCCACGTTTACCGTTTTTATCGAGTTTAGCGTTATAGTACACGCTCGGTGAACGGACAAGCTGGGAAACGATGACGCGTTCTGCACCATTGATGATAAACGTTCCCGATTCTGTCATGAGCGGGAAATCCCCCATGAACACTTCTTGTTCTTTGAGCTCACCTGTCTCTTTGTTTTGGAGACGCACTTTTACGCGAAGTGGCGCAGAATAAGTAACGTCGCGCTCCTTCGATTCATCGATAGAATACTTCGGCTCACTGAGCGAGTAATCGATGAACTCCAATACGAGGTTTCCTGTGAAGTCGGAAATCGGTGAAATGTCTGTGAACATTTCCTTCAATCCTTCACGCAAGAACCACTCATAAGAAGCAGTTTGAATTTCAATCAAATTCGGAAGCTCTAATACCTCACTGATACGGGCAAAGCTTCTTCTCTGACGGTGACGACCGTACTGAACAAGTTGACCAGTCAACTGATTCACCTCTCAGACCCCCAATTCTTTAGCGAATTTTTCGGGCGTAATAATCGAACATTGTCATTGAATGTCGCTCGTTTTCCGTCTCTAAAAAGCGGCAGACACGGCAGTTTCAAGCGAATTCCATTCCAATGGCATTTTATAATGTTAGCATATACGTTATAGCGAGTCAACAAGACTTCACCGTTTGTCAAGACCGAATTGCTCGAAAAATAAAGTAACCTTTCTCTTTCGCGATCGTTTCAACTTGACCAAACACCTCTTCTAATAACTTTTTAGCAGAAGGTGCTCCTTGTTTCTTTTGAATGACGACATAGATTGCTCCTCCATCGACGAGGTGCGTATGTGCTTCACGCAAGATCGTATGGACGACTTGTTTCCCCGCACGAATCGGCGGATTGGTGACAATGGCGGCAAACCGTTCTCCCCCCACCGCGTCATACGCGTGAGAAAGCCGTGTTTCGACCGTCACTCCATTACGGGCGGCGTTTTGCTCAGAGAGCGCCAGCGCACGCTCATTCACATCAATGAGCAAGGCCTCACGCCCAGAGGCATCGGCAAGCGAGATCCCCATCGGACCATAGCCGCAGCCTACATCTAAAATACGTCCCGACACATCAGGCATCTCAAACGTTTCAATTAAAAGACGTGACCCAAAATCGACCGACCCTTTCGAGAACACACCGCGGTCCGAAGTGAAATGATACTGTTTCCCTCGCAACTCGTACGTCCATGTCTCCGGGGCACTTTCCGAACGTGGATCGTTCGTATAGTAATGATCTCCCATGCGTTGAACCTCCTAACCCATTCTTCAAGGAAATAAAAGAAGCTCGCCATGGCGAGCTTCTATAGGTTGTGAAGTAGAATTACTTAACTTCAACAGATGCGCCAGCTTCTTCAAGCTTAGCTTTGATTGCGTCAGCGTCTTCTTTAGAAACGCCTTCTTTGACTGGAGCTGGAGTTCCGTCAACGAGTGCTTTTGCTTCTTTAAGACCGAGACCTGTGATTTCACGAACAGCTTTGATGACGTTGATTTTACCAGCGCCAGCGTTTGTGAGGATTACGTCGAATTCAGTTTTCTCTTCAGCTGCTGCGCCTGCGCCAGCACCTGCAACTGCTACTGGAGCTGCTGCTGATACGCCGAATTCTTCTTCGATTGTTTTTACGAGTTCGTTAAGTTCGAGAACCGTCATTGATTTGAGGTCTTCGATGAATTGCTCTTTGTTGAAAGCCATTATGGTTTTCCTCCTTTGATGTTGTAAAAAAGTTTTTTTGAGTTACGCTACGCGACAAAAATTAAGCTGATTGCTCTTCTTTTTGTTCTGCGATTGCATTTGTTGCGACTGCGAGCCCACGGATTGGAGCTTGAAGTACGCTGAGAAGCATCGAGAGAAGACCATCGCGTGATGGAAGTTCTGCAAGGGCTTTGATTTCTTCGAGTGAAGAAACTTTACCTTCGATGATTCCGCCTTTAAGTTCGAGCGCTTTGTGCTCTTTCGAGAAGTCGTTCAAGATCTTCGCTGGAGCAATAACGTCTTCTTTAGAGAAGGCGATTGCTGTAGGACCAGTGAAGACTTCGTCAAGACCTTCGAAGTTCGACTGAGTAGCTGCGCGGCGAAGAAGACCGTTCTTGTAAACTTTGAACTCGATTCCAGCGTCACGGAGTGATTTACGGAGTGTAGTCACTTCTTCAACTGTAAGTCCACGGTAGTCAACAACAACTGTTCCAACGCTCGCTTGCATTTTCTCAGCGATTTCATCGACGAGTGCCGATTTCTGAGCTACGATTTTTTCGTTTGCCATGTGTTTGCACCTCCTAGTCAATTCTTATACCGGACGAGAGGCTGCTCTCCAAAAGAAATCCCTCGTATGAAGACATACGAGGGCGTAATTGTTTGAAAGTAAACCTGTGACAACAGGCTCAAGTTCGAGCAAAGACACCTCGGAAGGGTTTACGGACCGATGTCCACCTTCTGTCTACGGTAATCCAACATATTCGGTTGAACGTGTATTACTTTATCAGCGGTGTCACACGTTGTCAACAATTTATTTCAACAAGATTACTTAAGGAAATCTGCAGTCGCTACACGGATCCCAGGACCCATTGTAGATGAAAGCGAGATGTTTTTAAGGTAAGTTCCTTTTGCAGTAGCAGGCTTCACTTTCATGAGTGTTTCGAGAATTGTCTCGATGTTCTCAGAGAGTTTAGATGCTTCAAATGATTTCTTACCAACTGGAACGTGGATGTTACCAGCTTTATCAACACGGTATTCAACTTTACCAGCTTTGATATCCGCGATTGCTTTTTCTACGTCGAAAGTAACTGTTCCTGTTTTCGGGTTAGGCATGAGGCCTTTAGGTCCGAGAACACGACCAAGTTTACCAACCTCACCCATCATGTCAGGTGTCGCAACGATTACATCGAAGTCGAACCATCCTTGTTGGATTTTGTTGATGTACTCAGCGTCGCCAACGTAGTCTGCTCCAGCAGCTTCCGCTTCTTTCACTTTCTCACCTTTTGCGAAGACGAGAACTTTTTGTGTTTTACCAGTACCGTGTGGAAGTACAACGGCACCACGGATTTGTTGGTCTGCTTTCTTCGGATCTACGCCGAGACGGACAGCAACTTCGATTGTTTCATCGAATTTAGCAGTAGCTGTTTTTTGAACGAGCTCGACAGCTTCAGCGAGGTCGTATGACTTCGTGCGGTCAACAAGCTTAGCTGCTTCTTGGTGTTTTTTACCCATGATCTTTTCCTCCTTGTGGTTAGCGGAATTTCCTCCCACATAATGAAGGGATTGAAGGTGAGCAGTATTCACCGACAACCCCAGAGACTAGCAATTAGTCTTCGATTACAATACCCATACTACGTGCAGTACCTTCAACCATAAGCATCGCTGTTTCTACAGATGATGCGTTAAGGTCAGGCATTTTAAGTTCAGCGATTTCGCGAACTTTGTCACGCTTAACCGTTGCTACTTTCTTACGGTTTGGTTCACCAGAACCACTCTCGATACCAGCAGCTTTCTTCAAGAGAACTGCAGCTGGTGGAGTTTTCGTAATGAATGTAAACGAACGATCTTCGTATACCGTGATGACTACAGGAATAATCAATCCGGCTTGGTCTTGTGTACGAGCGTTGAACTCTTTACAGAATCCCATGATGTTAACACCTGCTTGACCAAGTGCTGGACCTACTGGTGGAGCTGGGTTTGCTTTACCAGCTGGGATTTGAAGTTTAACGAGTTTAGAAACTTTTTTCGCCACGAGACACACCTCCTTAAGTCTAAAATGTGGTTTCTTGGACGTTGTGCGCCCTCCCACTCAATCTATTAGGTCGAGTTTGTACCGAAATAAAGCACAACATCAAACATTTTCGATTGTACCATCCGTTTTACGGATTAGCAAGTGGGTTTAGTTAATTTTCTGAACTTGTTCGAAATCAAGTTCAATTTTCGTTTCACGACCGAACATGTCGACCACGACTTTGAGCTTCTCTTTGTCGGCCTCAATCTCGTCGATTGTTCCTTCAAAGTTCTCAAATGCGCCTTCTTTCACGCGGACAAGGTCACCGAGTTCATAGTTGTAACGATCTTTCTTCTCGATGAGTCCCATTTGTGACAAGACGTTTGTCACTTCGTCCGGTTGGAGTGGGATCGGTTTTGCCCCACCACCCGTTGAACCGAGGAAGCCGGTGACGTTTGGCGTGTTGCGGACAACATACCATGAATCGTCAGTCATGACCATCTCTACGAACACATAGCCCGGGAAACTTTTGACTTCACGTTCTTTGATTTTCTTCTCGCCACTCTTCAATGTGACTTCTTCTTGCGTCGTTTCAGTCGGGACGAGGACGCGGAAAATTTTATCTTCCATGTTCATCGAACCGATTCGACGTTCTAGGTTTTCTTTGACGTTATTCTCAAAACCTGAGTACGTCTGGACAACAAACCATTGTTTCTCCACGGCTTTCACCTCTTCCTTAGTTAATCAATAAATTGACGAGATAACTGACGCCAGTATCTACGCCGAACACGAACAGGCCAATCACGACAACAGTCGCGATGACAGTAATGGTATATTTCGTGAGTTCTTTACGAGTCGGCCAACTCGTTTTCTTCAACTCTTTCCATACGTCGCGCAAAAAGTTCATGGTAGCTTCCTCCTACATTGAATGCCAATCTACGTTACTTTGATTCCCGATGCAGCGTATGCGCGTTACAGCGGCGACAAAACTTCTTCATTTCAAGCCGTGTCGACACGCCGTCTTTTTTTGTCGTCGAGTACTCTCGAGACCCGCATTCTGAGCAAGCGAGACTTACTTTCTTTGCCATTCATAAGCGCCCCTTTCGACTACTCTCTCTTAAAAAAGAGCGAAAAAAAAACGCCTCCTGTAAATGGCGTCTACGGACAAGGCGCTGCTTTTAAAGTATCACATAGGAGGCACGCGGTCAATAATCGGTTAGCTCGTGAGCATCCGGACGTCGACATGACGCTCGAATTTCTTCTTCACGCGCTGTAACGCATTATCGATCGATTTGACATGACGATCGAGGTCGTCTGAAATCTCTTGATAAGAGCGCCCGTCTAAATAAAGACGCAAGACTTTCCGTTCGAGGTCACTCAAGATCTCATCCATCTTCGCTTCCATGAACGACTGTTCTTCCTGTGTCACGATTAATTCTTGTGGGTCAGTCGGATGTGGTGGCAAGATGACATCGAGCAACGTCCGGTCAGACTCTTCATCAAAAATTGGTTTATCGAGTGACACATATGAATTGAGCGGAATATGTTTTTGGCGTGTCGCCGTCTTGATTGCCGTGATCATCTGGCGGGTAATGCACATCTCGGCAAAGCTTTTGAATGACGCAAGTCGCTCGTCTTTATAATCACGCACACCTTTATAAAGGCCGATCATCCCCTCTTGGACGATGTCCTCATGATCTGCACCAATCAAAAAGTATGAACGTGCCTTCGCCCGCACAAAATACCGGTATCGTTCAATCAAAAACTCGAGCGCGTCGCTATCCCCTTCGTTGCGCGCCAATAAGACCAACTCTTCGTCTGACATTTTTTCAAACTGTTCGTACGGCCATCCGTTCATGCTCGTTACCCCCCGGCGATTGATCCTGAACTATGTAAGGTTGTGTCCCATTATAGGGCTCCCTACTCCTATGCGTCAAACAAATTTCTAAAAATTCCGTCAATTAAATACTGTGTAACTCATATATGTAATAGTATACAACATTCCTTTGCAAAAAAATGTCAAAATCGAAACAAAGACGAGTCCATTTCATGAACTCGTCCGTGATTTCAATCACCTTTTGATTTGCGACGTCGCATTTCTTCAAACTTTGCTTGAATATGTGGTGGAATATCAATCGTCTTCCGATTTGCTTGTTCTTTCTCTAGCGACACGCGCTGTTGCTCAATCAGTGTTTTCGCATGCTTCCAATCTTTCAACAGTTCGGTTGCCGGAACGCGCAATGCGCCTTGACCAAAGATGACCCACTGCTCCGTGAAATCGTTCGTCGCAACGAATAATGTAATGAGCCGGTCATCCACTAATTCATGGGCACGCCGCTCAATCCATTCGTCCGCTGTCTCATTTTCTTTCGTATAGACAACGTCGACCCGACTCCGCTTCTCTTTGGATTCACGACCATAGCGCATGTGGGCGTCAAACACGATGGTGACCTCTTTGCCGGACGCAGCCTGATATTCTGCCATCGCCTCAATCAACAGATTGCGTGCTTGTTCAAAATCTACATCGCGGAGACTTCTCAAGTGAGGCCACGCGCCGATGATATTATATCCGTCGACAAGAAGGAGCTCGCGCTTCAGGATACTCATGCCAATGGATGACGTGAGCGATGCACCTCATACAGGAGGAGCGCCGCTGCAACAGATGCATTGAGTGACGTGACATGACCGACCATCGGTAAATGAACAAGGAAGTCGCACGATTCGCGCACGAGTCGGCTCATCCCCTTGCCCTCACTTCCAATGACCACAACAAGTGGCATATTTCCATCCAATCGACGATAGTCCTGACTTTCTTTCGCATCGGTCCCGACAACCCACAATCCTTTTTCCTTCAACTCTTCAAGTGTCCGTGTCAAGTTCGTCACACGCGCCACCGGAATATGCTCAATGGCCCCGGTCGAGGCTTTGGCAACCGTTTGAGTCAAACCGACCGAGCGACGTTTCGGAATGATGATTCCATGTGCGCCAACGGCATCGGCGGTCCGTAGAATCGAACCGAGATTGTGCGGGTCTTCGAGCTCATCTAGCAAAATGAAGAGCGGTGTCTCCTCTTTCGAAGCTGCGAGAGCGAACATGTCTTCGACTGTTTTGTATTCATAAGCCGCAACCGCCGCAACGACTCCTTGGTGATGTTCACTGCCAGCCATCTTCTCAAGTTTCGTTTTTGGGACGAATGACACTTGGACCGATGCTTCGTTCGCCATCGCGATGATTTGAGCGAGTGGTCCCTTTTGCTGACCTTCCATAATGAATACTTTATTCATATCACGACCACTTCGCAGTGCCTCGAGTACCGGGTTACGACCGTAAAGGAAGTCAATCCCTTCCTCCATCACATCGACTTCCTTATAGTCAGGGCGTTCTGCCTTTTGGCGACGCGTGCGATCTGGTCGTTCCCCACGAGGGCGGTCAAACGTTCGTTTCTCCGCTCCCCGATTTCCGTCATGTCGTTTCGGTCGACTCGGCTTCGAGTCGTTCGAACGCTTGTTTGATGAGTTCTTCAAGACGATCCCTTCTTTCTGTCAAATAGATATACCCAATCAGTGCCTCAAACGCCGTGGAATAACGATACGTGTGCACATCGACCCGTTTCGGAACCGATCCTGATTTCGCATTCTTTCCACGTCTGACGACAGCCTGTTCCTCTTCCGTCAACGCATCCGTCTCTAACCAAAATGTCACGACGCTCGCCTGCGCCCGTGCATTGACGTAGCGGACCGCGCCCCGGTGCAAGTCATTCGGGCGCGTCAATCCTTTCTCGAGCAGGCGTCTCCGTACAGCCATTTCGTATACCACGTCTCCCATGTAGGCGAGCGCAAGGGCATTCATTTGTTTCGGTTGCATCATAACCGCTTCCACCGAACCCCTTGGGCCGTGTCTTCGAGTTGGATGCTTTGTTCTTTTAGTAAATCACGAATCTCGTCAGCCCGGGCAAAATTACGTGCCGCCCGTGCGTCGTTCCGTTCTTGAATCAATTGGTCGATCTCGGCATCCAATAGTTCTTTTTCTTCTGCCAACGTCAAGCCGAGGACACCCGTCAATTCATCAAATAGCGACAGGACCTGTTCTAGCGTCGCTTTTGCCACATGATCGGCCTTCGCATAAATGTTCGCTTCCCGTGCCAAGTCAAAGAGGACGGTCACGGCGTTGGCCGTATTGATATCATCATCCATTGATTCGATGAAAGACGCTTTGATGGATTCAAGCTTCCGTTCCATCGACTCGCTCGCCTCTCCAAGTCCAGCCGTTACCGACAAGCGATATTCAATATTTTGATAAGCTTCCTTGATTCGGCTCCAGCCGTTCGCCGCTTGTTCAATCAATTCTCGGCTATAGTTGATCGGATGACGATAATGCACAGACAACATGAAGAAGCGCAGGACCATCGGGTCGACTTCTTTCAACGCCTCATGGACGAGGAGGAAGTTTCCGAGCGACTTAGACATCTTCTCATTTTCAATGTTAATGAAGCCGTTATGCAACCAATAGTTGGCGAACTTCGCATGGTTGCAAGCTTCTGACTGAGCAATCTCGTTCTCGTGGTGTGGGAATTTCAAATCATGCCCGCCCGCGTGAATATCAATTGTTGTCCCGAGATGTTTTTTCGCCATCGCCGAGCATTCGATATGCCAGCCCGGACGTCCTTTGCCCCACGGACTATCCCATGATGGTTCATCCGGTTTAGCCGCTTTCCATAAGACGAAGTCGAGCGGGTCTTCTTTCTTCTCCCCGACATCGACACGTGACCCGGCCCGCAAATCTTCAATCGATTGCTGACTCAATTTTCCGTAAGTCTCAAACTTCTTCGTCCGGAAATACACGTCTCCTTCTGATTCATAAGCGAACCCTTCCGTCTCTAATTGACGAATGAATTCGATGATTTCTACCATCGTATCGGTAACACGCGGATGCACGTCTGCCGGTTGAACGTTAAGTGCCCCTGTATCTGCTAAATACGCCTCGATATAGCGATTCGTCAGCGTCTCCGTGTCTTCTCCTAATTCATTCGCCGTACGAATGATCTTGTCATCCACGTCTGTGAAGTTCAAGACGTATTTGACCTCGTACCCACGATACGTCAAGTAGCGACGAACCGTATCGAAGGCGATCGCCGGACGGGCGTTTCCGACATGAATGTAGTTGTAAACGGTCGGACCGCATACGTACATCGATACTTTACCCGGAACAATCGGGACAAACGGTTCTTTTTTATTCGTGAGACTGTTGTACAGCTGAATCATGTGTCTTCTCCTCCATCCACTTTTCAAGCGTTGCTAATTTTTGTTGTAGTTCATCCACTGCCGCTTCTAAGCGTTCTTGGCATTCGCGGTCCGGATCTGGGAAACGATGATCTAGATCATGTTGCTTCACACGCTTACCGTTTCGGATGACGACACGACCTGGAATTCCGACCACGGTCGAATCAGACGGCACATCGTTCAATACGACCGAGCTCGCTCCGATTTTGACGCAATCGCCGACCGTGATGTTACCAAGTACTTTCGCCCCCGCTGAAATAAGCACGTCACTCCCGATTGTCGGGTGACGCTTCCCTTTCTCTTTCCCCGTTCCACCCAGGGTGACGCCTTGATAGATAGTGACGTCATTCCCGATAATCGCCGTCTCACCGATGACGACACCGAAACCGTGATCGATGAACACGCGGTCCCCAAGCACCGCCCCCGGATGAATTTCAATCCCGGTCAACCAACGACTGAATTGGGCTAATAATTTGGCCACCAGTTTCATGTTACGTTTCCATAATCCGTGCGCGATGCGATGTGCCCATATGGCGTGAAGGCCTGGGTAAGTCAGTGCCACTTCTACTTTCGAACGAGCGGCAGGGTCTAGTTCCAGGACAGTCCGCAAGTCTTCGCGTACACTGCTCCAAAATCCCATAATCGATATCTCCTTTTCTTATACAAAAACAAAGACGCCCCTGTGCCAAGGCACAGAGACGCCGTAAGCGCGGTTCCACTCTGTTTGGGAAAATGCGTTCCCCTCTCAAGTCTCGTTAACGCCGAGTCACGGTCTCGACTACATATCACCGAGACGGCTCAGAGGTGCACTTCTTCGGGGGACACATCTAGAACTCCCAGCCTAGGTTCTAGTCTCTGCAACGTGTCGTACCGCTTACTTTCCTCATCAATGCCTTTATTACGCTAATAGAGTTGTCAGACGCTTCAACACACGCTCTTTTCCGATTAACGAAATGGCGTTCGGGAGTTCTGGTCCATGTGTTTGTCCTGTCGTCGCGACACGGATTGGCATGAACAAGTTTTTCCCTTTTTGACCGGTCGCTTTTTGCGTCGCTTTTGTCGCCGCTTTAATCGCTTCCGGAGTGAAGTCTTCGATTGCTTCGAGCTGCTGTTTGAACTCTGCAAGAACAGCAGGTACCGTTTCACCTGAAAGGACAGCGTTCGCTTCCTCGTCATACTCGATTTCATCTTTGAAGAACAAGTCTGTCAACGCGACGATTTCTGCTCCGTGCGTCATTTGTTCTTTATACAATGCAATCAAGTTTGTCGCCCAATCCGCTTCCTCAATAGATACCGCCTCGGGTAATCGTCCTGCTTCTTGTAAGAATGGTAAACTGAGTGCCACCACTTCGTCAAGCGTGGCCTTCTTCATGTATACACTGTTGATCCAAGAAAGTTTTTGTTGGTCAAAAACTGCCGGACTCTTCGACAAACGTTTCGCATCAAACATTTCAATGAACTCTTCTTTCGAGAAGATTTCTTCTTCCCCGACGGGTGACCAGCCAAGGAGCGAAATGAAGTTGAAGAGCGCTGCTGGCAAGTAGCCGAGATCCGCATATTGTTCGATGAACTGAATGATCGATTCGTCCCGTTTTGATAACTTTTTATGTTGGTCGTTGTAGATGAGCGTCATGTGACCGAATTCAGGATAGTCCCAACCAAGTGCGTCATAGATCATCATCTGTTTTGGTGTGTTCGCGATATGGTCGTCCCCGCGCAACACGTGACTGATTTTCATCAAATGGTCGTCCACGACAACTGCGAAGTTGTACGTTGGAATGCCGTCCTGTTTCACGATGACCCAGTCACCGAAATCTTTCGATTCAAACGAGACGTCTCCTTTGACGACATCTGTCCATTTATACGTCACGCCTTCCGGCACACGAATCCGAATAGACGGTTTACGCCCTTCCGCTTCAAACGCTTCACGTTCTTCAACAGTGAGGTTACGGTGCGCACCCGAGTAACGTGGTGCCTCCCCACGTGCGATTTGTGCTTCACGCTCTGCTTCAAGCTCCTCCGAGGTCATGTAGCATTTATAAGCAAGGCCTTTGCTCATCAACTCATTGACGTATTTCTCATAAATCGCAAGACGCTCCATTTGGTAATACGGACCGTAGTCTCCGTCACGCCCTGGACCTTCATCCCAGTCGATGCCGAGCCATTCCAAGTATTTCATCTGACTCTCGACACCGTTCAACACATTCCGTTTCTGGTCAGTGTCTTCAATCCGAAGAATCATTTTTCCGCCAGCATGGCGAGCAAATAAGTAGTTAAACAACGCCGTCCGCGCATTTCCGATATGGAGATGCCCCGTCGGACTAGGCGCATAGCGTACACGCACTTCACTCATAATAGTTCCACCTTTCTTCTCTTCTGCCCAAATAGTATACCATTTCTGTCAAGCCCGGTTGAGTAAGATGACCGCTTGCGCCGCAATCCCTTCTTCGCGTCCCGTGAAGCCCAGTTTCTCCGTCGTCGTCGCTTTCACGTTCACCTGCTCGATGTCCGCCTCAAGAAGTTCGGCAATGACCGCGCGCATCTCATCAATGTAAGGACGAAGTTTCGGACGTTGAGCCATGACCGTCGCATCTACATTTCCGAGAACGTAGCCTTGATCTTTCACGAGCTGCCAGACGTGACGAAGCAATACTTTCGAATCTGCATCTTTAAATTCCGGATCCGTATCCGGGAAGTGTTTCCCGATATCACCTGCCGCAATTGCTCCAAGTGCCGCATCCGCAATGGTATGGAGTAACACGTCCGCATCAGAATGACCGAGAAGTCCACGCTCATGTGGGATTTCGATTCCCCCTAAGATTAACGGACGTCCTTCTGCAAATGCGTGTACATCAAAGCCTTGACCAATTCTCATTGTAATTCCTCCTTCGCTAAAATCGCGTCGCCGAACAATAAATCTTCGGGCGTCGTCATTTTGATGTTGTGATAGTCCCCAAGGACCACTTGTACCGATTCGCCGAGCCACTCAAACAAACTGGCATCATCCGTTCCCATCACCTGTTGTTCGACCGCTCGTTCATGTGCCGCCAAAATCGCTTTCGCCTGAAAGGCTTGCGGCGTTTGTGCCAACCATAAGTTTTCACGGGGAACGGTGCGTTCGATGTGATGACGTTGAACTTGTTTGACCGTATCTTTAACGGGTACCGCCAAGATGGCACCACCTTGCAGTGCCGCTTCAGCCACTTGATGCAACTGTTCACGTTTTACAAACGGACGCGCACCGTCATGAATCATCACAATCGTATCGGGTGCAACAACCTTCAGTCCTGCATGGACACTCTGTTGTCGTTCTTCCCCTCCTGCTACGTATGTAACCGGCGTCTTCATCTGTGACGTCATCGCCTCGAACCAGTCACGTTCTTCCGGCCGGATGGCTAACACCATTCGTTCGCACCACGGATCGGTATCGAACGCCTGTAACGTCCAAGCAATAATCGGTTTGTCACGGAGCGTCAGCATCAACTTATTCGCATCCGCACCCATCCGCTTCCCTCTTCCCGCAGCCGGGATGACAACTGTATAAGCTACCATGTTAATACCTCTCTTCGTGAAAAAAGAGAGCGCTCTCGCGTCTCTTTTTGATCCGTTATTCCGGACGGGCAAAAATCATACGGCCTGCAGACGTTTGTAAGACACTCGTCACAACGACAGGAAGCGTCTTCGAAATCAATTTACGTCCGCCCTCCACGACAACCATTGTCCCATCCTCAAGGTAAGCAACCCCTTGATTCTGCTCTTTTCCTTCTTTAATAACTGTCACGACCATCTCTTCACCAGGAATGACAATCTGTTTGACGGCGTTTGCCAAATCATTGATGTTCAAGACCGGTACATTTCGTACCTCACACACTTTATTTAAGTTGTAGTCATTCGTAACAACAATCCCGTTTTTCAGTTCAGCTAGTTTAATCAATTTGATGTCGACTTCCGGTACGTCTTCGAAGTCTCCATCATAGATTTCAACCTGGATGCGCTTGTTCTCTTGTAGTTCCTTCAAGATGTCCAGTCCACGACGTCCACGATTCCGCTTCAACGTATCCGAGGAGTCGGCGATGTATTGCAGTTCGCCGATGACGAACTGGGGCACAATCAATGTTCCTTCCACGAATCCAGTCGTCGCAATATCCGCGATTCGACCATCGATGATGACGCTCGTGTCTAAAATCTTATCATTCGAGCGTTGGACCGGTTCAGTCGCAGGCTTTTCCCGTTCGCTCTTCACAAATAGTTTGATCCATTCGTTACGCTTCCGATAGCCGACCGCGAAACCAAAGTAACCAAACAGGGCCGTGACAAAAATCGGAACGATTTTACTCAGTAAGAAAATATTCGTGACTTCAAGCGATACACTAATCAAAAAGGCAATCAAGAGCCCGATGATGAGACCGATCGAACCGAATAAGATATCCCCTACCGGTAAACGGACGAGCCGTTCTTCGACAAAACGAATAAATGCAACAACACCATCTGTTAAGAATAAACTAAGAATGAAGAAGATAAGTCCACCAATCAAACTTGCTACGTATGGAATCGTTAACCACTCCGGCACATTCATGCCAAGGTCTGCTAATAAAAGCGTCGCTTCGATGATTCCGAACCAACCCACGACGAGTCCAATCAAAATAAATCCGATTCGTACAGCAATCTTCACTCATTCCACCTCCTTCTATATGAAATAAAATTTCAAAAAATAACACTTTCATTGTAACATGATTTTTTCAATCACGTTCGTTACAAAGCGTTAAAAACTGCCAGTGGCGACCCGTTAGAACGGAATCGCCAACTGGAGTGCTTCGTCCACTGTTCCGACCCCGACGACTTCAATCCCTGCCGGAGCGGTCCATCCCCCCATGTTATTTTTCGGGATGATGGCCCGTGTAAAACCTAGTTTTGCCGCCTCGGCGACACGTTGCTCGATTCGGGAAACCCGTCGCACTTCCCCAGTCAATCCGACCTCACCGATGCAGACATCCGTCGGACGAGTCGGACGATCGCGGAAACTCGAGGCAATCGAGATACAAATCGCAAGGTCAATCGCCGGTTCATCCAGTTTGACGCCACCGGCTGCTTTCAAGTACGCATCCTGCGTCTGAAGCAAGAGACCGGAACGTTTTTCGAGCACGGCCATGAGCAGCGCGACTCGGTTTTGATCAATGCCCGTGGCCATACGTCTCGGGTTCCCGAACGATGTCGGAGAGATGAGTGCTTGGAGTTCCACGAGTACCGTCCGCGTACCTTCCATCGAGGCGACAACGGTCGAACCCGATACGCCAGCCGTGCGTTCCTCCAAGAATATTTCAGATGGATTAAGCACTTCCTCTAGTCCACTCTCTTTCATCTCGAAAATGCCAATCTCGTTCGTCGATCCAAAACGGTTTTTCACCGCCCGTAAAATACGGAACGTATGATGACGCTCCCCTTCAAAATAAAGTACCGCATCGACCATATGTTCAAGTAAGCGCGGGCCGGCAATCGACCCTTGCTTCGTCACGTGACCGACGATGAAGACCGCAATCCCTCGCGTTTTCGCAATTTTCATGAGGGCGGCCGTACATTCTCGAACTTGTGACACGCTCCCTGGCGCCGATTGAATCTCATCCATATATACCGTTTGAATCGAGTCAATGATGACAAATCCAGGTTGCTCCTCATCAATAACCCGTTCGATCATCAACATGTCCGTCTCAGCGAGCACGAACAAGTCATCCGTCGGTAAGCCGAGCCGTTCCGCACGAAGTTTTGTCTGTTTGAGAGATTCCTCCCCCGAGATGTATAACACCTTTTTACCACTATGGGCTAAGTGAGCGCTAACCTGTAACAGAATGGTCGACTTCCCGATTCCCGGGTCCCCGCCGACTAAAACGAGTGAACCTGGGACAATCCCACCGCCGAGGACACGGTCAAATTCACGACTATTCGTATGCACGCGCGTCTCTTCTTGTGAGACGACGTTCGCTAAGCGTTCCGGTTTCAATTGTCGCGATGAACTATGCACAAAGGCCGCTCCACGTTTGGCTTTCTTCTCTTCTACAAACTCTTCGACGAGCGTATTCCATTCATTACAACCCGGACAACGCCCCATCCACTTGGCTGATTCATATCCGCACGATTGGCAGACGTATTTCGTTTTAATTTTGGCCATAAGTTCCCTTCCTGTCTAAAAAAAGCTCCCTCTAAACGACGAGGGAGCTGAATGTTTTACTGAACTACACCTTCGTTACGAACGACGAACTCTCCATCTTGTACGTCGAGCGCAACTTTACTGCCTCTAGCGATTGTGCCGCCGAGCATTGCTTCTGAGAGGCGGTCCTCCACTTCCCGTTGAAGGGCACGACGGAGAGGGCGAGCCCCGTATTCCGGATCGTAACCGACATCGGCAATTTTATCGAGTGCCGCATCCGTCAAGCTGAAATCAACACCTTGCTCGGCGAGACGTTTCTTGAGCGTCTCTGCCATAAGTTTGATGATTTCTTGAATGTGCTCTTTTTGAAGTGAATGGAATACCGTGATTTCATCAATCCGGTTCAAGAACTCAGGTCGGAACGCTTTCTTCAATTCCTCGAGTACTTTGTCCTTCATTTCCGTATATTCACGTTCCACATCATCTTCCACTGTGAATCCTACATATTTGTTTCGTTGAAGCGCTGCGGCTCCGACGTTAGACGTCATGATGATGACTGTGTTTCGGAAGTCGACTGTGCGACCTTTCGAATCCGTCAAGCGACCGTCGTCTAACACTTGAAGCAAGATGTTGAATACTTCTGGGTGCGCTTTTTCGATTTCATCGAGTAGGATAACCGAGTAAGGTTTCCGACGCACTTTTTCAGTCAATTGACCGCCTTCTTCGTAACCTACATAACCAGGAGGCGAACCGACGAGACGGCTCGTCGCATGTTTTTCCATGTACTCGGACATGTCGATTCGAATGATGGCATCTTCATCGCCAAACATCGCTTCGGCAACTGCACGGGCGAGCTCTGTTTTCCCGACTCCGGTCGGTCCGAGGAAGATGAATGACCCGATTGGACGTTTCGGATCTTTCAATCCGGCCCGGGCGCGACGGATCGCACGGGAAATTGATTTCACCGCATCGTCTTGACCGATGACACGGTTGTGAAGAATCGATTCGAGTTTGAGGAGACGGTCTGTCTCTTCTTCGGCAATCTTCGTGACCGGTACACCTGTCCAGTTCGCAACAACTTGAGCGATATCTTCTTTCGTCACTTCAAGTTTTTCGTTACCTTGCTTGTTCTGCCATTCTGCTTTCAACTCTTCTAACTCATCGCGTAACTTCTGTTCCGTATCGCGAAGGGAAGCTGCTTTTTCAAACTCTTGGCTTTGTACGGCAGAGTCTTTCTCTTTACGAATCGATTCGAGACGGGATTCCAACTCTTTCAAATTCGGTGGTGCCGTGAATGAGCGAAGTCGTACTTTTGATGCCGCCTCGTCGACGAGGTCGATTGCCTTATCCGGCAAGAAACGATCGGAGATGTAACGGTCTGAAAGGACGACCGCCTCGTGAATCGCCGTATCTGTAATCGTCACACGGTGGTGTGCTTCATAGCGATCGCGTAACCCGAGTAGGATTTGTTCAGCTTCTTCTGTTGTCGGTTCGTTCACTTGAATCGGTTGGAAGCGGCGCTCAAGCGCTGCATCTTTTTCGATGTACTTCCGGTATTCATCTAGTGTAGTCGCCCCGATACATTGAAGTTCACCGCGAGCCAATGACGGCTTAAGAATGTTAGAGGCGTCGATTGCACCTTCTGCACCACCCGCACCAATCAATGTGTGTAACTCATCGATGAAGAGAATGACGTTACCAGCTTGACGAATTTCGTCCATCACTTTTTTCAAGCGATCTTCGAATTCACCACGATATTTCGTGCCTGCGACAAGCGTTCCCATATCGAGCACCATGACGCGTTTGTTTCGAAGCGTTTCAGGTACCTCGTTGTTGATGATTTGCTGAGCGAGACCTTCGACGACCGCTGTTTTCCCGACTCCTGGTTCCCCAATTAGAACCGGGTTGTTCTTCGTCCGACGCGACAACACTTCGATGACACGTTGAATTTCGCCTGCGCGTCCGATGACCGGATCCAAACGAGACTCGCGCGCTTGTTGTGTCAAATCGCGTGCCAATCCGTCAAGCGTTGGTGTTGCGGCGCTCGCCCCAGGTTGCGAAGCATTTGAAGATGACTCCGTGTTCCCGAGAAGTTGCAACACTTGTTGGCGTGCTTTCGTCAAACTGATTCCAAGGTTATTGAGGACGCGTGCCGCGACCCCTTCTCCTTCACGAATCAATCCTAGAAGGATGTGTTCCGTTCCGACGTAAGAGTGTCCCAATTTCCGAGCCTCATCCATCGAGAGCTCAATGACCTTTTTCGCACGCGGTGTGTAATGAATTGTCGATCCATTCTCTGAACCACGTCCAATCAATGATTCTACTTCTTGTTGGATTTTTTCAGAGGTCAATCCGAGGGCGAAGAGCGCTTTTGCCGCGATTCCTTCTCCTTCACGAACCAATCCTAATAAAATATGTTCTGTACCAATATTATGATGGCCAAGACGTACGGCTTCCTCTTGTGCTAAAGCTAATACGCGTTGTGCTCGTTCTGTAAATCGTCCAAACATCATTGACATAACCTCCTTATAGTTGGATCAAACTAAGCCTTGATCTAACGTCCGACGAACAAGTGTCGCTCGTTCTCGATCCCGTTCTTGCGTAGATAATGTTTTCCCGAAATGTTTTTGTAGAAAACCTGATTGTAACCGAACGATGAGTTCATGGAACTTCGGCGGACTCCAATCAGACAAAATCCCTAAGTCACTCGCTAAATGTAAATCAGATAGTCGCTCAATGGCTTCCGTAGAAGAAAGAAGTTTGGCATATCGTAAAATACCATATGACCGATAAAACCGATCCTCTAACTCTTCTTGTCGATGTGCGATGAGCTCTTCACGCGCATGACGTTCTGCTTGAATCACTTGTTCTGTCACTTCCATAAAGTCAGCTAACAGTTGTGATTCATGACTGCCTAATGTCCGTTGATTTGACAGCTGGAACAACCGTCCTGCCGTATCGCTACCTTCTCCGTAACGACCTCGAATCGTATAGCCGAGTTTTCGAAGCTCTCGCAAAATGGGGCTGATTCGACCCGTTAACGTGAGACCCGGTAAGTGTAACATGACCGAGGCCCGGAGTCCTGTTCCGATATTGCTTGGACATGTCGTCAAGTAGCCTAACTGTTCGTCAAAGGCGTATGAGAGTGATTCCGCGCACAGTGCGTCTACTTGAGTCGCTAATTCAAACGCCTCTTTCACTTGATAACCTGGGAGTAAGGTCTGAATTCGTAAATGATCTTCCTCGTTAATCAACACACTGATAGTTTCATCTTCACTTAAAAAGACTGCACTTTCTTCGTTGGTCGCAATGGCCGGACTAATCAAATGTTTTTCCATCAATGCCTGTCGGGTGACTTCATCATAATCACGCATATGAAGATATTCAAATCCCTTTAACCCATGTAACCGTCCTTCGAGACGATCACATAGTTGACGTTCTCCTTCTTTAGAAAGGACTGGCGAAAATACAGTGTCTTTGACGTTACGTGCCAGTCGGATTCTTGTGGAGACAACCAGGTCATCCAATTTGGCACGCTCTTTCATTTTGGGACCAAGTGGATGTGTTAGGAACGTTTCCATTAGACATCACCTTGCCCTTCTAATTGCTTCATTTCTTTTTGAATGCGTGCTGCTCGTTCATAATCTTCTTGTTCGACAGCACGGGTCAACTCCCCTGCCAACTTTTCGAGCCGCTCTTCGATTCGTTCATGTGGTGTACGTAACTGGTCAGGGACCGAACCGATATGATGATCATGTCCTTGTTGATATTGACGTGTGATTTTAATCAGTTCATCACGAAATACGGTATAACACATAGCACATCCTGCTTTTCGTACACGCAATAAATCTTGACGCGTCATCTGACAGGTTGGGCAGCGCTTTACGACCGGCACATAGCCCGTCATAAGTTCTACCGTACATTGTCGACATAGCCGTTTTTTTACGGGTACGTCCTGTTCCATGACAACGACTTCATTGACAGCCGGTCGCTGTTTACAACGTTCGCATAGCATACGACTTACCCTCCATTACGATAACGAAGTACTTTCATCAGCGCGAGTAGTTGCTGACGTCGAATATAGGAGCGATCGTCAACTTGTAAGTTCAATGCTTCATCTGATAAGAGATGATAGATCAACTGCGCCTCTTGTTCGTGCATCATCTGTTCTTCAACCAATCGAATCAGCACATTTTCAACGAGCTGTTCGTTCAAACGTGGATGTTCATGAATGATATCCATCAAACTAGAGAGAACATCTTGCTTTTCGTGTAAAATAACGCGTCGAATACGAATATATCCGCCACCGCCACGTTTACTTTCTACTAAATATCCTTTTTCGACGGTAAAACGTGTGTTGATGACGTAATTGATTTGGGATGGGACACATTCGAATCGTTGTGCGATATCTTGACGTTTGATTTCAATTGCGTTTGCCTGACTTTCCTTCAAGACTTGCTTCAAATACTGTTCGATGACATCCGAAATATTTCTCATCTCCACCACCCTCTGACCATCTTTGACTTTTGACTATATTTTATCATTGATTTAAAAAAAGGCAAACGAAAAGCGATGCCTCTATGTCGAGAGCATCGCTAAAACA
>NZ_JAUZVB010000004.1:0-116702 GCF_031844365.1 Exiguobacterium sp. BG5(2022) | reverse complement strand
GTTTCTTTGAAACTTTATCCCTTCTTTTTCGTACTAAGTATGAGAAAGAGGGGATTGTTTTGTATATTCGATTAGCCACTTTAAAAGATGTTTCAGGGATTACGAAAGTTTCAACTGCAAGTTTTCAACAAGAAGCACTTTCTTTGCAATTGTCTGAGAGAGATTTGAATGTTGAACCACCGGAATACGATCTCGAGGCGATGACACAATATATGATTGAAGAGTTAACATGCTATGTCATTGAGCAGGACAAACACATCGTTGGGGCAATCGTCTTAACCCTCACTGGTGATGACTATGCACGAATCGATCGTGTTTTTGTACATCCTGATAGGCAAGGGCAAGGAATCGGTAAAGCGTTAATTCAATATGTAGAAGCTCAATCTCCGCATGTACGGATTTGGGAGTTGGAAACATCGACACATCAAACAAGAAACATTCGTTTTTATAAACAATTAGGATTTCAAGTCGTATATGAATCAGAAGATGAGGTATGTTTCGTCAAACGAACAAAAGCAAAACCGAGTACGCATTGCTTTGAAGAACAGTCATGTGAAGGTTGGCAAGCGTACGGGGTAAACGCGAGCTTTTTGGCGGTCACAAATAGTAATGTCTCGTCACTTGCTGCGAGCAACTGTAATTTCAGTCAAAGCCTTTTTCGGAACATCAATTTCCGGAATAGTACGTTCAGTGATTTAAATTTGACAGGCTCGCGATTCAATTTTGTGACGATGCAAGAGAATGGACGTACTGTTCAAATGCATCATTCGAATCTGAGAGGTGCTACATTTAATCAATGTGACCTGACGAATGTCACGTTGACAGGATGTGATGTCGAAGGCATGACGATAAATGGCGTTCCAATCGACACTTTAATCAGTACAAAGAGAGGGGAAACATAATGGGAAATTTTCAGCAGACCCAATTAGACTTACAACAGCGTATCGCAGAGCGTGATCGACTTGTTCGTAAGCAAGAGATACTAAACAAACAGTTGAACGAGCATGAGGCGGTGCGGAAGGCACTACTCAACACATTCACGAAAGAACAACGTGATGTGTATGACCTTGAAGAATTCTCGCTCGTCAACACATGGCGAAAGTTACGAGGCACGTTTGATGAACAACGGACAATCGAAATGGAAGAGGCTGCTCGCGCTGAACTGAAATTACGAGAACACGAGGCGATGATTGACGAATTGACGCTCGAACATCGAGAATTACAAGAACAGCTCGAGGTTTATGAGGGCATCGACGCTGAGTGGGAGACCTTCTTAGAAACAAAAGAATCCCATCTTGCGAAAGATCCAGCTATTCGCCGAGACCTACACCATCTCACGAATCAACAAGCCGAAACGAATGAACTTCTTATCGAGTATCGGGAAGCCATCGTTGCCGGTAAGGCGGCGCGATCAACGATTGCAAAAACACTCAAACATCTAGATAGTGCGAAGGGGTGGTCGACGTATGATACGTTCTTCGGGGGTGGCTTGATTGCTACAGCAATGAAACATGAGGCGCTAGATGCTTCCGAGCAGACGATGCACGAATTACAATCTGCGTTAGAGCGTTTCTCCCGTGAATTAGCGGACGTGCAAGGTATTGTTCAGGAGTTGCATGTCGATCGAGGTTCACTCATTCAGTTCGCAGATTACTTTTTGGATGATATTTTTTCAGAATGGACGATGCATGGACGAATCAATGATTCCTTAGATCAAGTGAACGGACTGGATAAGGAAATCAGTCAGCTGATTGCTCGTATGACGAGACAAGTGGAAACGTTAGAACAGAAGCTTGACGAGACTGAAGAAAAAAGAAGACAGCTCATCCTGACACGATGAGCTGTCTGTCATTATATTTATAGTAAGGGTTCTTTTGCTTAGTTCAAGGAGAGTGAAGAGAAAATGAGTAAAACGATGGTATTTCTTATTAGAGGGATGGCAGTCACCGGGGCGCTATTGATTTTATCGATTCCATTTTTCTTTAGTTCTCCGATATCGACCACTCTGATCATTGTCAGTTCGATTTCGTTGATTGCCTTTGTGATGTTTACTGTTTCAGCAATCAGGCTTCGAAAACGGATAGAGGATGAATGACGTGTATTTGTTTTTCTGAAACAACAAAATTACCAAAAGGGAGAGAATCATGGAACAACTGATTGAGGGTATCGTACAAAGCGTGAGACCGGATCAACGAACGCTGATTGCTATCTCCGGACACGGGGCAGCCGGAAAATCGACGTTGGCAGAAAAATTACGGGAACGACTCGGTGATATAAACCTGTTTCACACAGACCCGTATATTACAGATTCACAGTTGCGGAAACAAACGATCCTCACGTATCAACACGATGGAACGACCCATCAGTATAAGATGACGGCGTGTCATCCGGCCGCACATCATCTGCTCTCACTCGAGCGAGATGTCCGTATGATTCGGGAAGGGATTGGGTTTTATACGATTGATGTCCCCTATTTAGAGCGGACATGGATTGATCCGGAGAAGCCAATCACGATTATTGAAGGGATGAGTGTCGCATTCCTGGATCTTTCATCTTTTGATCAATCGATTTATCTCTACACAGACGGGGAGACTGAGTTCAAGCGACGTTCGCATCGTGATATTCAGGAACGGGGTATGGAGCTGGACTACTTACACGCTTCACATGTAGAGCGACGTCTGCAATATGAATTGTTCATGCATCCGTATCGCCACCACTTTCAAACTATCGTCAATACGAGTAAGGATGGAATTCTAATTGAAAAAACCGCTCACGAGGAGCGGTGACTGCGTAACGTATCTTGAATGCCGAGACCGAGCTGTTCCTGTTCGCGCTCGAGCTGCTCCCAGGTGAGGGAACGATGACGCAATTCGACGTCGGTCGCCATCGATTCGAGCGTTCGCTGGGTCTCGATGTTGTCGAGCCAGTAGTAGAGGTCGATCCCGTCTTCATGTAAGCGCCAAAACGATTTGACGACCTCGAACTCATCGGCCCATTCTCCGACCGGCTTGAATCCATACTTTTCAACGAATGGATACGGACGTTCTTCCCCGAGCGGGTCGATTACGTTTCGGACGAACATCGGCTCAAGTCCAGCGTGAGCGGTCGCATCGAGTAATCGTTTCAGTTCAGGCATCGGTTCGATTTCGATGTGTTCGATTACATCAAACCAAACTCGTTTGATGTCCTTGTCCCACAATGTAGCCTCTATACTATACGGGGCGCCGGCAGAAGAGGGTGCGTACATCGTCAACTCGAATGAAAACGGAACGTCCTCTTTCGCTCCAGGCTCTAATACAAGCGATAGTGGAATCGGGACTTCTTGAATATCAGCTTCTCGATTGAACTCGTTTCCTTCCATGGTGATGTCTTTGAACGTCGTCAAGAAGGTCAGGGTGAGTTCCTGTAATCGAACGACATTCGTTGTCGGGTTGGAGACGTGCAACGTACCCGTCACGGTCTGCTTCGGAATGAGTGCTGCCGGGTCAAACGTGATCTCGGCTTCGATCTCCGAAAAGAACCATTTCTTGAATCGATTTCCCCATTTGGACATGGCGGTCGCGCCCCTTTTCTCTAATAGTTTATGCTGTTATATCTGTTCCCGATTCCATTTTTGAAAAAACATTAAGAAAATGGTTGCTTTTTATAACTGTCTCGCTTATTATAGAGGATGTCGAAACAATTCAAACCATCGCGGGGTGGAGCAGTCTGGTAGCTCGTCGGGCTCATAACCCGAAGGTCGTCGGTTCAAATCCGGCCCCCGCAACCAATTTTTATTTAATTTCATATGTCGTCGCGGGGTGGAGCAGTCTGGTAGCTCGTCGGGCTCATAACCCGAAGGTCGTTGGTTCAAATCCAGCCCCCGCAACCAATTTTTAAATGAGATAGCGAAACGATAGCGTTTCGTGTTTTTTTTTGCTTAAAATGAAGTGTACAATGAGTACGTATGAGAAGTGAAAAAGGAGAACCATTCATGTATACATTGATTACGCATTCTGCGGCGGAGACGCAGGCGGTGGCAGAACGTTTGGCCACACTCGTCGAAGCAGGGACGGTCATCACGTTAAACGGTGACCTCGGTGCCGGCAAAACGACGTTCACACAAGGGTTCGCAAAAGGACTCGGTGTCACGCGGAACGTCAACAGTCCGACCTTCACCATTATGAAACAATATAAAGGGCGATTGCCGCTCTATCATATGGATGTCTATCGTCTCGAAGATACGGGGGATGACATCGGTCTTGAGGAATATATCAACGGTGATGGTGTCGCCATCGTCGAGTGGTCGAACTTGATCGAGTCCTCCCTCCCGGAAGAACGCTTGGCCATCACGATTGAACGGGTCGGCGACGAAGAACGTAAACTGACACTTGCTCCGACGGGTGAGCGTTACGTTCAAATCGCCAAGGAGGTGCTCGCATGAAGCAATTGATGATTGATACGGCGACGACACGTTTGTCAGTCGCGTTAAGTGAGGCTGGAGAGATTCAAGCCGAAGCGACGGTAATGGTCTCAAAAAACCATGCGGTCACACTCATGCCGATGATTGAACAGCTCATGGCAGCGGTCAAGTGGACACCGAACATGCTCGAACGCATCGTTGTCACGACAGGACCCGGGTCGTACACGGGAATTCGGATTGGAGTGACGACAGCGAAGACACTCGCCTATACGCTCAATCTTCCACTCATCGGTGTATCTGCCCTTCAGCTCATGGCAGCGGCCCCGAATACCGATTTGCCGGTCGTTTCATTGATTGACGCTCGCCGTGGCAACGCGTATATCGGATATTATCAGCACAACAAAGCACTAACGCATGATCAGCACGCCTCGGTCGCAGATTGGTTGCGACTGAATAGTCAAGGGCGCTTCCTCGTTGTCGGAGACGTGGAACCGTTCCGTGACGTGTTAAGTGAATATGACTATATCGAGGCACCGGCTGCCCATCGATACGGGCGTGCGAGTGATTTGGTCGTCTTCAGCGATGAGACGAGCGATGTTCACTCGTTTGAACCGGAGTATTTGCGACTCGCCGAGGCGGAAGCGAAATGGTTAGAGGGACAAAACAATGGCTGACGTGAAAATTCGTCGGATGACGTGGCTTGATGTCGAGGAAGTGACGAAAGTCGAAGAAGCGTCGTTCGCCATCCCGTGGACAAAAGAGGCGTTCATGAATGAGATGCTTCGAAATGAACAGGCCATTTACTTTGTCGCGGTCCATGACAAACGGGTCGTCGGGTTTGTCGGCGTTTGGACAATCGTCGATGAAGGACATATCACAAACATTGCCGTCTTACCTGAGTTTCGTGGACAGGGCATCGGCAATCAATTGTTAGCGGAACTTGTCGCGTTCGCCAAGTCAAAAGGACTCGTCGGATTGACGTTAGAAGTCCGCGTGTCGAACGTTGGCGCGCAAAAACTATATGAACAGTTCGGTTTTATGCAAGCCGGTCGGAGAAGACGCTACTATCAGGATAATAATGAAGACGCCTATATTTATTGGGCGAAGTTAGGAAGTGAGTCAGAATGAACACATCACTGATTCTCTCGATCGAGTCGAGCTGTGACGAGACGTCTGTTGCGCTCGTCAAAGACGGAAAGACGTTATTGTCGAACGTCGTCTCTTCTCAAATCGAGAGTCATAAACGATTTGGTGGCGTCGTCCCTGAAGTGGCGTCTCGTCATCATGTGGAGCGCATCACGTACGTGATTGACGATGCATTGAGTGAAGCCGGCGTGACGATGGAAGACGTCGATGCGGTCGCGGTCACACAAGGACCGGGTCTCGTCGGTGCCCTTCTCGTTGGGATCAGTGCGGCCAAGGCGTTGGCATTCGCCCATCAAAAACCGCTCATCGGTGTCCATCATATCGCCGGACACATTTACGCGAACGAACTTGTCGAAGAGATGCAGTTTCCGCTCGTCTGTCTCGTCGTTTCAGGGGGACATACAGAACTCGTCTATATGCCAGAACATGGTGTCTTCGAAGTCATCGGGGAGACACGTGACGACGCGGCAGGTGAGGCGTACGATAAGGTTGCGCGCACGCTCAGTCTCCCATATCCGGGAGGTCCTGCGATTGACCGCCTGGCAGCGGTCGGGGAAGACACGTACAACTTCCCACGCGTTCGTCTCGAACCGGGTAGCTTTGATTTCAGTTTCAGTGGCTTGAAGTCATCGGTCATCAACGCCGTACACAATGCGGAACAACGTGGAGAGACGGTCATCCCTGAAAACTTGGCGGCGAGCTTCCAGGCGAGTGTCGTCGAAGTGCTCGTCGAGAAAGCGATTCGTGCCGTGAAGGAAAAAGGGGCGAAGCAATTGCTTGTCGCGGGTGGTGTCGCGGCGAACCGTGGCCTCCGCACAGCGCTTCAAGAAGCTGCTACAGCTGAAGGAATTCAACTCGTCATTCCACCGCTTGACCTCTGTGGGGACAATGCGGGCATGATCGGGGTGGCGGCACATCACGCGTATGTGCGCGGTAAGCGCGATACACTAGCGATGAACGCGGTTCCTGGGTTATCCTTAGAAGAGAGCATGACAGTCTAGGGGGAAATAGAGACATGACGAAACGCATCATCATCGGAGGGCTAATCGTACTACTCGTCGTTGCGACGTTCTTACAAGTACGTGAGATCATCCGCGCTTACAATATCGCCTATCAAGAGGAGATTGTTCCAGAAGAGACACGAGTGAAGTCACTCACTGGAGAAGAGGCATTAGAAGGTATCGGTCGCGTGACCGGAGAGAATACGCTCATCAAGTCACTATATGGCTACACAAGTGTCGTCGATCAAGAGCCGGAGCGTGTGATCGTCGTCGATCGCAATCTCGGGGTACAACCAAAAGCGAGCGATGCTTATTATGAAATCGAGCGGGGTCGCGAGGCAACAGAAGAAGAAGCGGCGAAGTTTGATGATTTGATCGAGGAGCTCGACGAACAGCAACTGTTCGCACAAGTCATTTCGACGCATGAAGCACGCTATGTGACGAATGGCGAAAAGCCGATGACGTTCTATAAAGTGTTCACACGTGACGTCGACACGAACGAGGCTGTCTTCTTTATCGCTGAAGACGGGACGAAGCTCGACTTCCATACAATCGGATTCCAACCACTGCGTTACTTCTAACAAAAAGGTTCAGCCACGAGGCTGAACCTTTTTGAGTGCTTCAAGTTGTTGAAGGAATGTATGGGCGAACGCGAGACATGCTTCCTTTTTTTCATCCGTATCCGGGTCGAATTCAATCTTGAGCGCAGGAACAAGAATGTTCGCACCGGCAGTTTGAAAGGCTTGCTCGACGGTATCGACGGCTGCACAATATTTGGGATAATCCGTGTCCCCTGAACCGAAGGCGGCACACGGCAAACCGTTTAGCGACGATTCTTCCAAATCATATACGAAATCCTCGGCCTCATACGGAACATCTCCGTCTCCCCACGTATACGTACCGAGTATGACTGCATCATATTCGGCGAATTGCTCGATACGTAAGGATTCCAAATCGTCAGATATCGATACATCGTGTCCTGCGTCCTGCCATGTATGTCGAATCAGATTCGCGATGTCTTCCGTATTGCCAGACATGCTCACGTACCCAATCAATAGTTCCATTGTCATCACCTCAACAACAGACTAATTGAAAATGATTATCAATGTCAATCTATAATTAGCATGACTTTTGTGATTACGCTTTTAGGTTGGCAACAATCTTCCCGACGACGTGTCGGTCTGAGAGTTCGACCAACTTCTTCGGGATGTCCGCGAACGGAATCGTCTCTTGAATCATCGGTTGAATCTCGCCCGCTGCAAGCAGTTCGAGCATGTGCGTGCCGATGCGGACGATGTTCGCCTCGCTCACGCGGTCCTGTTGATGATGAATCGCATTGAGGGCGACTTCATGGTAGGAGATGACACGTGTGAACGGTTTGATGACACTCATGTCAGGGGCTCCGGCGATATGGGCGATATGTCCGTTATAGGCGATGACTTCGAGGGAAGCGGTCGCCGTCTCACGACCGACGGGATCGATGACGGCATTGACACCGTGACCACTCGTCAGTTCCATCACTCGTTGTTGCCAGTCTTCCGTATTGTAATCGATGGCCTCGTCAGCTCCGAGCTGTTTGACCCAGTCATGGTTGCGCGCTGAAGCGGTCGTGATGACACGTTTTCCGAGATACTTCGCCAGCTGAATGGCAAAGCCACCGACACCACCGGCACCCGCGTGAATGAGGATCGTGTCGATCGCATTCATCGGAAGTTTTTCAAAAATGGCTTGGTACGCTGTGAATCCAGCTGTCGGTAAAGCGACCGCATCAGCGAACGAGATGGATTCTGGAATCGGGACGACCATGTGCGCCTTGGCACGTGTGAACTCGGCGAAACCACCCCATTCATTCCAGTTGCTGTGGTAGAGGACGCGGTCACCGACTTGTACATTCGTCACGTCATCCGCGACAGCGGCAATCGTACCCGCGACATCGAGACCGAGGACGTGAGGATATGACCATTCGGGTTTGCCGTTGGTCGCCGTTTTATAGTCGACGGGGTTGAGCCCTGCATATTCTCCTTCAATCAATACCTCACCGGAACGAAGCGTCGGTGTATCGACCTCCTCGATTCGCATCGTCTGCCATGTGTTCGGTTCGTGTAGTAATAAAGCTTTCATCAACTATCCACTCCTTATAAATTTATTTATCGATGTATCCTTTAAACGTTATTTGTCTTATGATTTACTGCCTTTTATACTGAAGATAACGAATACAAAAGGAGTTTACAAAGATGATTGATTTTGAATGGTATCGCAGTTTTATCCACGTGTACCAACAACGTTCCGTGTCGGCAGCGGCGCGTGTCCGCTTTTTGACCCAACCGGCTGTCAGCCAGCATATCGCCTCACTCGAAGCGGAACTCGAGACGTCCCTTTTCACTAGGGCGCCACGTCAGATGATTCCGACGGATGCGGGGAAGGAACTATACACGCAAGTGGTCGGCTTGATCGACCGTCTCGAGGAATTATCGCTTGAGATGAAATACGTCTCAGGGGAGCAACCGCGTCCTGTCCTCAAGTTCGGTGGACCGACCGAGTTCGTCACACATGAGATTATACCCGCTTTGCCGCTTGATGCTGCACAGTACATCGCAGATTTCGGGATGACAGCAGATTTGATCAAACGATTGGCGGACGGGGAGCTCGACTTTGTCATTGCGACGAAGCGGATGGAGGAGCCGGGGATTCAATATGTCCCGATTGCCGACGAATCGTTTTTGTTAGTGGCACCGAACGATTGGGAAGTCCCGACCGACGAGTTAAAAGACTGGATGGACCGTCAGCCGTGGATCAGTTATGGATTGGAGCTTCCCATCATCCGTCGTTACTACCAGACGCAGTTCGGGCAACGCCCAGACATCCGTCCAGAGATGATCCTACCGAACGTCGACGCCATCCTTGCGGCAATCGAATCGAAGTGTGGCATTAGCATCTTACCGAACTATTTGATTCGGCATGCACTCGAGCGAGGAACGGTTCAAGTCGTGGCGCCGGAGCGTTTTGCGACGAATGTCATTTATCTCGCGCATCGGACTGAGTCAAAGCATGACCCCGTCATCAATCAAGTCATCCAAGCGCTGCAGGATGCAAAATGAAGTAGGACCCACGTGGGCCCTACTTTTTATAATGCGTTTTTTAAGATTGCTGATACGTCTTGTTGTCGGAGTGGGACGTACTGGCCAATCTGTTCAGCGACCATCGCCCGTTCTGCCATCAATTCGAGGTGTGTGGCGTCAATCTCATAATAGCTGAGACGTGACGGTGCGCCGATCGATGTCCAGAAGTCTTGTAACGCCTGAACTGTCTCCTCGACGAGCACCTCGTCCGACTTGCCGTTCACGTCAATGCCAAAGACGCGTTCACCGAGTTGAATGATGCGCTCGGGACGTGTCTTCCCGACATAGCGAAGCCATTCCGGGAAGAGAATCGCAAGTCCGCCACCGTGGGGGATATCGTAGACGGCAGAGACCGCATGTTCGATCATATGAGTCGCCCAGTCCGTCTTCACGCCCATCGATAATGTCCCGTTCAAGGCAAACGTTCCGTTCAAGAGCATCGTTTCCCGTGCGTCAAAATCATTCAAGTTTTGAACGAGACGTGGTGCCGTCTCCATCATGGTGCGTAAAATCGATTCACCGAACCGCTCTTGGAGCAGGGCGTTCTCTGAAGCGTGGAAGTATTGTTCGAAGACGTGCGACATGATATCGACGATTCCGTAGACGGTCTGGTTCGCCGGTACACTCAACGTATACGTCGGGTCGAGTACGCTGAATTTCGGGTAAGTGAGGGGAGAGCCGAACGAGCGCTTATCTTGCGCCTCCCAGTTCGTGATGACGGCCCCACCGTTCATTTCCGATCCCGTTGCCGCCAATGTCAAAACGGTCCCAATCGGTAACGCATCTGTGACGGGGACTTGTCGCGTCACGATGTCCCATGGATTCCCGTCATATTTGGCACCGGCTGCGATTCCTTTCGCACAGTCGATGACGCTCCCTCCTCCGACAGCTAGGATGAGATCGATTTGGTGTTCATGCACTAAATCGATTCCTGTTTGAACTGTCGTCAGACGCGGGTTCGGTTCGACACCAGAGAGTTCGACGACGGTTGCTCCCATGTCGGCTAAAAGAGTAGTCACTTCATCATAAAGACCGTTCGCTTTGATGCTCCCTCCACCGTATAAGAGAAGGACGCGGTCCCCGTATTGTGTAATTTCGGTACGGAGTGATTCTAGTTGTCCTTTTCCGAATAAGAGTTTGGTCGGGTTATGATATTGAAAACGTTCCATAGGTTAGTCAACCTCCTTGATTTCTTCTAAAAATTGAACGTCGCGACTAGCGAGAAGCGGCTCTGCTTCTTGGCGATACGTTTGATAGTGGGGTGAGGCGATATGCGTATCGAGTGCCGCCTTGTCGGCCCACTGTTCATAAAAGACGAACGCGTCCGGGTTGCCTTCAACACGATGTAACGTATAGAAGACGCAACCTGACTCGGCGCGTGATGGGGTGACGACTTGACGTAAATGTGTCTCAAGCGCGGACCCGAGACCGGGCTTCGCTTGAATCTGAGCTAAGATGGTAATCATCTTCATTCCTCCTCATCTATAAAACCCGCCTGTTCGAGAACAGGCGGGTCGCTCTCTTTCATCGATTGGCAACGAGAAAGAATCGATTAGTTTAATGTGTTGATGACGGCTTTTGCGACAGCAACGGTCGATTGTGGATTTTGGCCTGTTACCAAGTTTCCATCGACTTGAACGTTTTCTGTGAAGTTGTCTGCGAGCACGATGTTCGCACCGAGTTCACGAAGACGCGTTTCAAGCATGAACGGCATGTAGATATCAAGACCAGTCGCACGTTCTTCTTCGTCCGTGAACGTCGCGATCGTTTTACCGTTCACGAGTGGTGTACCGTCAGACAATGTCGCGCCGACTAGACCAGCTGGACCGTGGCAGACGGCAGCAACCGTTTTACCTGCTTCAAATAGTGAACGGATCGCAACATTTAACGCTTCGCTTTGTGGAAGGTCGAACATCGTTCCGTGACCACCTGGCATGAAGATGGCATCAAACTGATCGAAGTTTGTGATCGTCTTCAAATCGATTGTGTCTTCAAGAAGGGGAGCCGTCGCTTGAATGTCAGCCGGTACTTCTCCTTCTAAACTGCGTGCGTCGATTGGAGATTGACCACCGTTCGGGCTAGCGACCGTGATGTCATATCCTTGTTGTTTGAACTCTACGTATGCCTCACCGAACTCGGACAACCATAGTCCAGTCGTGTGACCGTCCTTCATTTCTTTTGCGTTCGTCACGACCATTAATACATGTTTACTCATCTGTCATTCCTCCTAAGAAATCATCCGTTGTTTCGGTACGTGACTAGAATAACGCGCTCTTTAACGAAAAACAAATTAAGAAAAAACACCTTATCTATAAATAAATTTATACATAAATGAAAAAGCCGTCCCCTTCAAAAAAGAGGACGGACTGTTCACGCTTTTGGTTGTCGATAATTCTCCCGATGCCACGTATTGACGCGGCTCACGATGAACACGAGAAGGGCGAGGATCCACATGAAGAGCGTCTCTTCATAGAAGTGGGCCCACACCGATCCAGGCGCATAGAACGTGTGAACGGTCACATCGACCGGCCAGACGACGACACGGATGAAGAGCGTGCTCATGAGCAGGCCACTGAAGAGACTGAGTAGTATCCCTGGCCACGTCTGAATGATGAAGCCGATGACGACCGGCAGGAAGAAAAAGAGAATAGACGGGACAATCGTCGGCTCCCCACGGATGAGTTCAGACACGAACTCGGTCCCGGTCGGCACGATGTAGGCGAGTCCCGTGAGGAACGCTTGAATGAACTCGATTCGCATGGCACGGGTACGCATCATGTATGGAGTTCCTCCCATTCCGCATAAAGTGCGGTGATCGACTCTTTCGCCGCGTCCGATTCGGTCGATAATTCTTGGGCGCGGGCGAAGTCGTTGAAGACGTCCGGCTCACAAAGCAACTGTTCGATCTCGTCGAGACGATTCTCATGTTGCTCGATTGCCAGCTCGATCTCTTCGATGCGTTGTTTGATGCGGCGCTCTTCCCGTTGCTGTTCTTTATCGGCGCGCTGTTTTTTCACGACGACCTGCTTCGTCTCCTCACGGGCGAGTCGCGCCAGTTCCTCGAGCTCTTCTTTCTTCTCGACGTAGTACGAATAGTCTCCGAGATACTCGTCGATGCCGTTCGGTGTGATCTCTAGCACACGCGTCGCGAGTCGATCGATGAAGTAGCGGTCATGCGAGACGAAGAGAATCGTGCCCGGATAGTCGAGGAGGGCATTCTCCAAAATCATCTTCGAGTCGAGGTCCAAGTGGTTCGTCGGCTCGTCCAGGATGAGGAGGTTCGGTTGCTCGAGCTTCAGCTTGGCCAAGGTGAGTCGTGCCCGTTCGCCACCGGATAGTTCATGGACACGCTTCATGACGTCATCGCCACTGAAGAGGAACTGTCCGAGAAGACTCCGTACTTCTTGCTCGCGCATGAGCGGCCAGTCGTTCCAAATCTCATCGATGACACGGTTCGCATCAGACAAGTTTTGTTGCTCCTGGTCGTAGTAGCCGATTTCGACGCCCGTCCCGTAACGGATGTCACCGGTGAGGGCGGTTTGTTGTTTCGTCAACACTTTGAGAAGTGTCGACTTCCCGACCCCGTTCGGACCAACGAGCGCGACGGATTCACCGCGCTGAAGCTGGAAGCGGAGGTTTTGAGCGATTGCTTCCTCGTACCCGATGGCGAGGTCACTCGCGCTCAGCACATCGTTCCCGCTCTGGCGTTTGATGGAGAACGAGAGGACCGCGCTGCGCTCGTCACCATCCGGAGCATCGAGGCGGTCAACTTTCTCTAGACGCTTCCGCACGCTTTGTGCACGTTTCGTCGTCGTCGCCCGGGCGATGTTTCGTTGGATGAAGTCTTGCATCTTGGCAATCTCTTCTTGTTGCGACTCGAACTGCTTCTTCTCTTGTTCGTAAAGGGCGGCCTTCTGTTCGAGATACTTCGTATAGTTCCCGACGAAGCGACGGCTCCGGTGACGCGACAGCTCATAGACGACCGAGACGACGCGGTCGAGGAAGTATCTGTCGTGGGAGACGATGAGAACGGCACCTTTATAACCGCTCAAGTACTTCTCAAGCCAGGCGAGCGTCTCGATGTCCAAATGGTTCGTCGGCTCGTCCAAGATGAGCAGGTCGGGACTTTGAAGGAGCATCTTCGCCAAGGCGAGACGTGTCCGTTGTCCCCCGGAGAGCGTGTCGATGCGACGCTCGAAGTCGTCCGGATAGAAGCGCATCCCGTGAAGGACCGAGCGGATGGTCGCTTCATATTGGTATCCACCACGTTCTTTGAACGTATGTTGCTCTTCATCATAAGAAGAGAGGAGGCGTTCATATGCAGCGGCGTCATTTAGGATTCGTTCTGAGCCCATGTCAGCCTCCATGCGACGGAGCGTCTTCTCTTGCTCAATCAAGTCCGTGAAGACGGTGAGCATCTCATTCCAGATCGTCTCGTCGGATTCTAACCCTGAGTCTTGCGCGAGATAACCGATCGTGACGTCTTTTGGCTTCATGATGTCCCCGGAGTCATAGTTGTATTCACCAGCAATGACCTTCAAAAGCGTCGACTTACCGGCCCCGTTACGACCGACGAGAGCGACGCGTTCGCCTTCCTGGATTTCAAGTTTTACGTTTTCTAAAATCGGCTCGACGCCGAAGGATTTGGATAAGTTGTTGACTTGCAGTAGGATCAAGTGAAAAAACCCCTTTCTCTCTATTTAGTATACTGTATTTTTCAGCGATTTTAGGTATATTCGTTGAGTGGTCATGTGAATTCGTTTACAATCAAGGTGTATGAAATTCAGATTCGTTTGTAACGTGTCGTAAAAAGGAGGCTCTTTCCGTTGAGTCAAAACGAACCAAAGATTCCACAAGCGACAGCCAAACGGTTGCCACTATACTATCGATTTATTCAAAGCCTGCATGCTTCAGGGAAACAACGTGTCTCTTCAGCAGAACTGAGTGAGGCGGTCAAGGTCGATTCGGCTACGATTCGCCGTGATTTCTCGTACTTCGGTGCGCTCGGTAAAAAGGGATATGGCTATAACGTGCAGTATCTGTTAGACTTTTTCCGAAAGACACTGAATCAAGACGAGATTACGAATGTCGCCTTGGTCGGAGTCGGTCACCTTGGGACGGCATTCGTCAACTATAACTTCCTTAAAAACAATAACACACATATCGTCGTCGGGTTCGACGCAGACGAGACAAAAGTCGGCACGACGATGTCAGGCGTCCCAATTCATCACGTCGATGAGATGGAACAAATCATGAAGCAAAACAAGATCGACGTCGCTATTTTGACGGTACCTTCTGCTTATGCGCAGTCCGTCGCAGACGACTTGGTGCGTTTCGGCATCAAGGGCATCTTGAACTTCACACCGGCACGACTCACTGTACCGGATACGGTTCGCGTCCATCATATCGATTTGTCGATTGAGCTGCAGTCACTCATTTACTTTATGCAACACTATCCAACCGCTGAGGGGGTCCATCAATAATGGAATTACTAGCATCATCACTCGTCGTCGGGATTCCGGGTGGGGCGAGTCTATTCATCATCGCCATCATCGCGCTCATCATCTTCGGACCGAAGAAATTGCCGGAGTTTGGTCGCGCGGCCGGACAAACGCTTCGTGAGTTCAAAAATGCAACGAACGGCATGATGAACGAGCACGACGAGAACGACAAGAAAGCTATCGAAAAGAAAGAGCAGTAAGCCATGAATCATCAACCTGATCAAGAGCGGGAACTCACCGATCACTTGACAGAGCTGCGGAGACGACTGATGCTATCTGCATTTGTCGTCTTTGCCTTCTTTTTGATGGCTTTGCCGAGTGTCAAATATGTACTCGCGTATTTGCAAAAAGACCTCGTCGAACGCGGGCTCGAACTGAACGCCTTTGGGGTCGCGGACCCGCTCATGATTTACTTGAACTTGGCGCTCATCATCGGCCTTATCGCGGCGAGCCCATTCCTACTGTATCAAGTGTGGGCGTTTGTCGCACCCGGTCTGCATCCGAATGAGCGGAAAGGCACGCTTGCCTATATCCCGATCATCTTCGGACTGTTCTTGATCGGCCTTGCGTTCGCCTACTACTGGTTGTTCCCGCTCGTCCTCGATATCTCGACGGACCTCGGGCAAGACCTTGGACTCGAACAAATCATCGGGGCCAACAATTACTTCACGTTCTTGTTGCAGCTGACAATTCCGTTCGGTCTATTGTTCCAACTACCGGTCGTCATGATGTTCTTGACCCGAATCGGTGTCGTGACCCCGTACTTCTTATCAAAGATTCGAAAGTACGCATACTTCGCCCTATTCGTGATCGCGGCATTCATCACACCGCCGGATTTGACGTCGCACCTCATGGTGTCGTTACCACTCTTCTTCCTATATGAAATCAGTTTATCGATTTCACGTATCACCTACAAAGGGGTGCTGCGCCGGGAAAAAGAGGCGATGGTGCAAGAACAGATGGATTTAATGAAACAGATGAATGAAAAATGAGCATCGTTCCGTAAGTGGGATGATGCTTTTTTGTTGTGACATACTGTTATGATAGGAAACGAGTGATTGAGAAATTTTTCCATTTCATATGTTATAATAAAAAGAGGCACAGATGTAAGGGAGGATGCACGATGATTCGGGAGTACAACGGAGAAAACTTTATATTGCTAGGCACGATGACAACCATCTTACTGTTTTTCTTATTTTTCTCTATACAATCTCGATTGCGACGTCAATTCATCGTTTCGTCGTTGCTACTCGTGACTGGCTATATCTTCTTTCTTGTCGGAATGACAATCGTACGTGGTTGGGACGCGATCGGCTGGCTTGCACTAGGGCTGATCTTGTACGTGCTTGGTATGATTCTTCACGTTGGCATTGTCATTTATCAGAGAGTGAAAAGTAGACGTGAAGGACAGTCTTGAAAGAGTTGTTCCAATCAAGTTATGAGGAGGTAAAAAGGATGAATGACATTATCATTTTGCTCGTATTGCTGTTTGGACTGACACTGGGAGTCATCATTTCAACGTATCAAATGATTCGAACGAAGAAACAAAGGCCTTTTCCATTCATCTTGAATACAGTATTAGTCGTAAGTGGCTATACGCTATTGGTTGGCAGTTTAATGCTTGGATACGGATGGGGAGCATTGTGGTGGGCGGTCGTTGGGCTCGCTATGAACGTCTTCGGTTTGATCGTGCATCTATTTGTAATAATCTATCATCTATTGAAAAAGCGGCGAGTCCGGTCATGAGAATGAGCGGATTTTTTCTGTTCAAACTTTAGACACTTTTACGTGAAATAGTGAGCAAAGTCATTGAATCTTATATTGTGAAATAGTACACTAAGGTCAAGAAGTAAATGTGATGTTTATCACAATATAAAACGAAACGTATTGTTTAACATAAAAGGAGAGACGACTCATATGAAAATCGCAGTCATCGGATGTACACACGCAGGAACAGCAGCAGTCAAAGGATTACTCGCCAAGCACGACAATCTCGATATCACTGTTTACGAGCGGAACGACAACGTCAGCTTCCTCTCGTGTGGGATTGCGCTCCACGTCGGTGGGGTCGTCCAACGTGCGGAAGAGTTATTCTACTCGTCTCCACGTGAACTTGAAGAACTCGGTGCGACGATGCGCATGAAACATGACGTCTTGTCGATCGACTCCGAAGCGAAGACGGTCCACGCTAAAAATCTTGAGACCGGGGAAGACGTGCATGACACGTATGACCGCTTGATCGTCACGACGGGTTCATGGCCGATCGTCCCAACGCTTCCAGGGATCGAAATGAATGGAATCGAGCTCTGTAAAAACTATGCGCATGCCCAACGCATCATCGAGCGGGCGACAGATGCGACGAAGATTGCCGTCATCGGGGCGGGCTATATCGGGGTCGAACTCGTCGAGGCGTTCGAAGCATACGGAAAACATGTCACGTTTATCGATAGTGCCGACCGCATCTTGAACAAGTATCTCGACAAGTCGTTCACGGATCAATTGGAAGCGGATATGACAAGTCGCGGAATCAACCTCGAACTCGGTCAGACGGTCGAGGCATTCCGTGGAACAGAAGGGAACGTCACACATGTCGTAACAGACAAAGGTGAATTCGAAGCGGATCTCGTCATTCTCTGTGTCGGATTCCGTCCGAACACGGGACTCTTAGAAGGACAGGTCGATATGCTCGGGAATGGTGCCATCATCGTCGATGAATATATGCGTACGAGCAACCCGGATATCTTTGCGGCAGGGGACAGCTGTGCCGTCTACTACAACCCGGCGCGTACACACGCCTATATCCCACTTGCGACGAACGCTGTCCGCATGGGGACGCTCGTCGCGGAGAACATGATGCAACCACGCGTCCGTTACCAAGGGACACAAGGAACGTCAGGACTTCGACTCTATGACTGGAATATCGCGTCGTCTGGTTTGACGGAAGAAGCGGCAGCACTCTTTGGACTCGAAGTGGAAAGTGTCGTCATCGAGGACGCGTATCGTCCGGAGTTCATGCCGACCGCAGAGAAAGTCGAATTCAAACTCGTCTATGAAAAAGGGACACATCGTATTGTCGGTGGACAAGTGTTATCGAAAGCGGATTTGACGCAAGCGGTCAACACGCTCTCCCTCGCCATTCAAAACGAGATGACGATTGAAGAGCTCGCCTATGTCGACTTCTTCTTCCAACCGCACTACAACAAGCCATGGCACTTCCTGAATAGCGGAGCGCTTGAAGCGATGAAAGACAAAGTGAATGCCTAACAAAAAACGCGGAAGCGAACAGCTTCTGCGTTTTCTATAGATAGTGTGGTTTATCTTTCATCAAATTGGCAAGAAGGATGTAGATGAGAAAGTTAGCCGGCAAAAAGACGAATAGTAGCCGAATACCGAGTGATGAGATATTCACATATTCAGCGATCCCGCCGCATACTCCGGCAATAGAGCGGTCCGTCGCCGACTTTCGAAGTGTACGTTGCATAGTAAAGCTCCTTATGAGTTGATATGTAAATTTTACCATATGAGTGTATGGAAAAGCGCATCAATTTAATTGATGCGCTACTGTTTATTTCAAGATGTCGACGAGTTCATCGAGCACTTGGTTGGCAGACAAGACGCCACCAGACGTGTTCCAAATGTCATCACTGACTTCTGTCACTTCCCCTGCTTTGACAGCATCGAGGTCTTTCCACAACTGATTCGATTGCCATTCTTCGGCTGTCTTCGACCCGTCTGCTCCACCATATGTGAAGTAGACGATGTGGTCGCCCGCCATCTCTGGGATTCGTTCCATCGCGACTGGCTCAGCGAATTCCGCTTTATCTTGTGACGCTGGACGTTTGATGCCGACATCGTTAAGGATGACGCCGGAGAAGCTGTCATTGAAGTAGATGCGTGACTCGCCAGGAAGGAAGCGGACGACCGAGAGTTCTTTATTCACGGCGTCTCCGAGTTCTGCTTTCGTATCTTCGATGTGCTGTTCGTAGTCGGCCAACGCTTGATTGCCTTCCTCTTCTAGGTTGAGTGCGTTCGCATAAAGGGCGAAGTTTTCTTGCCAATCACCTTTCAAAGTCTCTGACATGACCGTCGGTGCGATTGCGTTCAATTTGTCGTAAATGTTCTCTTGACGAAGTTTCGTCCCAATGATGAGATCTGGCTTGAGTTTCGCGATGGCCTCTAAGTTGACTTCACTTTCTGTCCCGACTTCCGTGACGTCTGTCATCTCAGACTCGATGTGCGGGTACCACGGGTCACCGTTCCAAGATTTGACGGCTCCGACTGGTTTGACGCCGAGGGCGAGAAGGGCCTCTGTCCCTTCGTTCGTCAAGACGACGACGCGTTCCGGGTTTTCAGGTACGTCCGCCGTTCCCATCGCGTGCTCAATCGAGCGAGTCGCTGTTTCTGAACTTGTATCGTTCTCTGTATCGTCAGACCCGCCGCAAGCAGCGAGGACGACGGTTAAGCAAAGCGTAAGTAACGCGAGCATCCATTTTTTCATTACAATTCTCCTCTATGTAGGTGATTTTCCTTCCTGACTATAAGTGATAATGATTCTCACTGTCAACCCCTTTTTATGGAACGCAATATTTGCTATGGTAGGAAAGGAAAGAAGTGAGGACATGAAAAAACCTTGGATCAAATTACTTTTCTTGATCATCTGTTTACCTATTCTAAGTTATATCTCATTGCGCGTCGGTGTGATTGCGGTCAGTCATGAAGATGTGATGACGTTCCAAGCGGACGGGGGATCTCAAGCGATGATTGCCTTAGCCGACAACCGTATCCCACGGACGGTCGTCGCGCTACTCGTCGGTAGTGTCCTAGGTCTCGCCGGGCTCATTTTTCAACTCGTGACCCGCAACCCGCTCGCATCTCCTGATATTTTGGCGGTAAACGCCGGAGCGAGTCTGGCCATCGTGCTCGTGACGCTTTTTGGGTTCAGTAGTATCGCCTCGTTCACGACAGCCTCGCTCATCGGAGCGTTTATTGCCGGCGTGATTGTCTATCTACTGAGTGCGAACGGAGGGAACGTCATGTATATGACGCTTGCCGGGGCGTCGCTTGCCGCTCTATTCAGTTCCTTCACCCAGTCGATCATCGCGTATGAGGAAGGCGCGCTCGATGAGGTACTGTTCTGGCTGACCGGGTCGGTCGCCGGACGATCGCTCACGCTCGTCGAGACGTTGTTGCCATGGATGGCGGGGGCGGTCATTCTCGTTCTCTTGCTCAGTAAAGAGTTAGAGACGTTATCGCTCGGAGATCAGGTCGCCCGTTCACTTGGACAAAATGTCGGCATCATCAAGTTCGTCGCGGTGACGCTCGCCGTCGTGCTCTCCGCATTCGGGGTGGCACTTGCCGGACCAATCGCATTTGTCGGTCTGCTCGCTCCCCATTTGGCGAAATATCTGTTCGGGACGGCCTTTTTCGCTCGTCTCGCCGGAAGTGCTCTCATCGGTAGCGTCTTATTGCTTGCGGCTGATATTCTGGGACGTATCATCCTGTTCCCACGCGAAGTGACCGTTGGGGTCGTACTCGCCGTCATCGGTGGGGCATTCTTCATCTATCTCGTCAGTGTCAGACAAGGAGTCTTCAAATCATGAAAACATATCGCTTTCGAAAAGGTCCTGTCTCGTTCACGCTCCGAAAGCGTGAAATCGAGTTGGCGCTTCTACTTGTCGTTGGATTGCTCGTGTCGATTTATTTCGGGCTCGCCATCGGTGACACATTCCTTAGTCCCGCCTCACTCGCTGCCCTGTTCATCGGAGCAGGGGATGCATTCGAGCAGCTCGTCGTCTTCGAGTTTCGGATGCCACGTGTGTTGATGGCAATCACTGCCGGCGCAAGTCTCGCCGTCAGCGGTCACTTGTTACAACTGACAATCAAAAACGAACTGGCATCCCCGGAGATTTTCGGGATTGTCGGAGGTGCAGGGGTTGCGACGGCTACGTTCTTCACCGTTTTCTCGGATGAGCGAACGAATCAGCTGTCAGTGCCGCTCGCCTATATACCAATCGCTTCGTTCCTTGGGGCGATTGTTGTCGGGATGTTCCTCTTCTATTTGTTGAAACGTGGAGTCCCACCTGTCCGGCTGGCACTTGTTGGGATTGGAATCAGCATCTTCTCGCAAGGGATCGTTCAGTTCATGATGCTCGCCTCGAACGTTTACCGAAAAAACGATATCCAACAATGGCTCACCGGTACAGTCTACGCCGCGACGTGGAATCAATTGAAGATTATGGTGCCGTTCGTCCTTCTCTTTTTGCTGGCAGCCTTCTTGATTGAACGTCATGTTCGTCCGCTTCATATCAGTGAAGCGACAGCGACGAGCATCGGCGTACCGGTACGAGGGATTCAGCGTGGGACGTTGTTGCTTTCCTGTTTACTCGCCGGCATTGGTGTCGCCTTTGTCGGTGCAATCGGTTTTGTCGGGTTGATGGCACCTCATATCGCCCGACAAGGGTTGAAGCTCCCTTACATTTGGGCGACGCTACTTGTCGGGGCGACGATTGTCGTGTTGGCGGACGTACTCGCTCGGACGATTTTTTATCCGTATGAACTACGGACCGGCGTGATGACAGCCGTCATCGGAGCACCGTATTTCTTCTACTTACTTCGACGGATGATGAAAGGAAGCATGAGATGAACACATTTGATTTGAACCACGTAACCATCGGATATGAACAGAAGACGGTGCTCGATCAATTATCCTTCTCCATCCCACATGGGAAAATCACCGTCCTTCTCGGCGCGAACGGCTGCGGGAAGTCAACGCTCCTCTCGACGCTTGCGAGACAGCGAGATGCACTGGGCGGAGAAATCGCATTTCGGAACAAACCGCTCGATTCGTATCGGGCGAAAGAGGCGGCTCGACTTATGGCATTCATGCCACAAGTGAACGTGGCACCGGATGGATTGACCGTCGAACAACTCGTCCGATTCGGGCGTTATCCGTACCAGACGTTCTTCAAACGATATTCGGAAGACGATGAACGGGCCGTCGAGCGGGCACTCGCCTTCACCGATACGGTATCGCTCCGTGACACGCTCGTCAGCAACCTTTCCGGAGGACAAAAGCAACGGGTATGGATCGCGTTGGCACTCGCTCAAGAATCGGAGACGATTTTGCTCGATGAACCGACGACATATTTGGACATGTCGCACCAAATCGAAATTTTAGATTTGATGTATCGATTGAATCGATTGGAAGGAAAGACCATCATCATGGTACTTCACGATCTTCACTTGGCCTGTCGCTATGCCGATCATGTCATCGCATTAGCTGGCGGTAACGTGTATCGCGAAGGAAGTCCGAACGATGTCGTCGATGGGACGTTCATGAAAGACGTATTCGGTCTCAAAGTCGTGGTGACCGAGGATCCGCTATACGGGACACCGCTCTGTGTACCGTATTCGCACTATGAGTTGAATGAAAAACGACCGACCTGAACCTAGTCTGCGGACTAGGTTTTTTTACGGAAAAGCAGGGAAAAAGAGTAGGGTAAGTGCGCGTCATGTTTTCTACCTAAGAGGAGGAATTTTTCATGGCTAAAAAGGAAAAACAACCGTATCACATCGTCACGTTCACGTTCCCAGAAGAGGCAATCTCGTATCAGGCGTTCAGTAAGCTGAAAAAGTACCATTCGGATGGGCTCGTCGGTTTTGAACAATTGGTCGTCATCAAGCGTGAAGAGAACGGGGCGTTCTCGTTTGAGGATGCGGCACAGCTCGCACCGGTCAATAAGTCGACGAAAGGTGCGCTCATCGGGATGGCGGTTGGAATCCTCGGAGGTCCGTTCGGTATCCTGTTCGGGACACTCACAGGTGGTCTCATTGGCGGCACGAAAGACGTAAAACATTTACAAGGCATCCAAGACACGTTCAAACGGACGGTCGGTAACATCGAACCCGGTCAGACGGGTGTCATGGCGATCGGAGAAGAATTCGACCCATCGATTTTAGACGGGCTTGCAGAAGAGTTCGGAGGAACGGTCACGCGGACAGACGAGGAGCTGTGAATCATGAAACTCGGGATCTTAGGTGCCGGGAAAGTGGGACGCACGCTCGGGGAGCAGTTCGAACGAGCGGGCTATGAGGTGCTGTACGGGACACGGACGGAGCGAGAAGGCACAATGACCTTACAAGAGGTCGCCTCGACGAGCGATGTTCTATTTCTCTGTACACCGTTCGCGGCCGCAGTCGATCTGATACCGACACTTGACGGACTAAATGGGAAAGTATTGATCGATGTGACGAATCCGATCGCGATCGAGTTTAACGAGGTCGAGCGACCGGACGGGGTGTCGGGTGCGGAATATTTGCAACGACTCATTCCTGATACGAAAGTTGTGAAGGCGTTCAATCAGACAGGGGTCGAGAATTTAGGTGATCCGGATGGCTCCGTCATGTTCGTCGCGGGTGAAGATGAGGAAGCGGTGCGGCTTGTCGTCGAACTATCGAACAAGATCGGCTTCGATACGCATCCGCTCCACGGGCTAAAGCTTGCTCGTGAGTTGGAAGGGTTGGCGTGGCTCTGGATTCATAATGCAGTGAAAGAGCGAAAATCACGGGACTTCGCCTTCTACTTAACAGAACATTAAAAGACGATTGGGGCGATATGCCTCAATCGTCTTTTTTGATTAAAAACCTGTATAGCGATCAGAGCGTGTTTGAAGCAGCTCAATCGTCTCGCGCTCAATCTGCTCGACTTCCCGTTGTTGCCAACCTGGCATGAGGAACGCATCGACGAGTGCCCAAATGCCTGTGATGAATGCACCGAGACCGAGCGTCAAGACGACGAGTAGGAACATGGCGATTCCTGAACCGATTTTTTTGAAATAGAAACGGTGCGCACCAAATGCACCGAGGAAAAACCAAAGCAAGTAGGCGACGAGCAAGCTACGTTTTCGTTTTTCGACTTCGCTGTTCACGAGTAACATTTCTTCTGTCGTCAAATCCATACGCGAATAATTCATAGGACTCCAACTCCCTATCCATAATTGTTATAATGAGTTCGCACTCAAGTATATCGGAAAATGGATTTGTTTCCATGATTTCCTAAAATGAAAAGAGGTTCTTTATGCTTTTTCCGATTTTGACGTTCATCGTTGCTTTCGTACACGTCGTTGGTGGGGCGGTTGCCCTTTATCAATATCCGCAATATAAACGTATGGCAATCAGTGCCATCGTACTCGGGTTCGTCTACGGTGGATTGACCGTGGCGGTGATTGGATTATGAAGTGGGGGTCAAACGGATCACTTCGTTCGCGTCTTCAAATGCAGAGCGGCTATCAGTTAGGGACATACTTATTTTTAGGTCTCATCATTTTTGATTTACTCTTAGGCGACGTTCCGAGAATCTCGTTTGCGATGTATGCAGTGTTCTTTTACTTTTGGCAGCGTGAACGCGTAGAGAAAGAAGAGAAGGGGTTGGCGGAGAAGATGAAGCGGAAGTCGGATGAGTGGACGATCACATTCGTCGTCTTGCTTTGTTTGGTAGGCTATGTGGTCTCCCTTGGCCTACAATATCCTTCTGTTTCGTTGCTCGAGCTGAGCATCTATGGCTTCTCGACAATCTTCTGCATCCGGGCGTTGACCTTGATCTATGCGATGCACCAACAACAGCTCGACTAAAACCCATCCTTCCACTGAGAAAGGATGGGTTTGATTTAGGACGCGGCTCGTCGCAGGACGAGCTTTTCTTTTACATAGATGCCGCTATAGACGAGGAAACAGCCGAAGCTGACCAACAGTCCGATGTAGACGCTCATCATGAACGGGGTGAGAAGCGACCCAATCAAAATCGTCGAACGTGATAAGAAGTCGGCACCGGCGAACGAGGTCCCGGCAAACGCAGAGTACGCACCACGGCGGTCTTCTGGCATCATGTTCGCCTTCTCCGTGTTCAATACCGGCGAGTACAACAATTCGCCGAATGTTGCGATGAGCATGAAACCGAGAAGGAGCATCATCGAGTTCGCGCTTGTGATGACGGCGTACCCGATCGTGTACAACGCGAGTCCGCCGAGTAGCGTATGCTTGTTTGAGAAACGTGAGGCGAGACGTTGAATGAAGAATGTCAACGCGACGACGATGAGCGTGTTCTCGATTTGAATGAGACTCATCATCCGCACCCCGTTGATTGTCCATGATTCAATCGAGAGCGGTTCGAATGAATCGGCGAGCCGGACCGCGACATAACTGCCCATTGAGAACTCAGCAGCGAGGATACACATCGAGCCGAAGACGACTTTGACGAACGGGCGGTCACGCCAGGCGATTTGATAACTTCGGAACACGTCGACGAAGACGAGACGAAGCTTTTGAGAGGTCCATGTCCGTTTCGTGTCCTCGAGGAAGATGGCGTACGCGATCGGCAACATGCTCGACGTGAACGTCAAAATCCAAAATAGTAACAATTGATTGCTGACATAGAGCCAGCCCCCGAGTGCCGTCCCAATTGTGATGGATAAGTTGATCAACCAGTAATCGAGCGCATAAACGGCTTTTCGGTTCTCAGGCGTTGTCGCATCGATGATGATGGCGCTCATCGCAGGCCGCCCAAGGTTATTCGTGACCGTGAAAATCGTAAAGGCGATCATGAAAATGATCATCTGGTCGAACTGAAGACTGAGCGTCATGACGAGAAACATCGATGCTGTGAGACTTGCCGTCAACACGAGAAGTCGCTTTCTTGAAAACTTATCGGCGAGATAGCCCCCAATCAATCCAATCACGTATCCGAGACAGACGAGCGAGATCAAGAAGACGCCCGCGATCCATTCATTGAACGCTTTGACAAAGAGAAGTGCCATGAACGGCATGATGGCGAATGAGACCGAACGATTAAAAAATGATGTTACGAGTCGAACTTTTATTGGTTTAGGTATATCTTTCCATTTCATCTTGTCACCTTCCATTCTGTACCTGTATGATAAACAAGACAACGGATTTGAAAAATGGACGACATTGGGAAATGATGTCCACTTTTAAGGGGGGATGTGACATGGATGCGTATTTATTTCGATTGTGGAAAGAGTGTCGCGATGGGGCGTACACGATTTCTGATATGGCGGAAGCCATTCATTTAAGCCCGAAACAGACGAAGCGTCATTTGGCACGGTGGCAAGAAGAAGGGTGGCTCACGTATACGAGCGGACGTGGACGGGGGAATTTGACGCGTCTCGAATGGTTGCGTCACGTCGAGCGTGATTTAGCCAAACAGCTGCTCGAACGCATGGAGAAAGAGTCGGTCGAGGCAGTGACGAATCAACTGGAGTGGGACTGGTCGCCTGCGCAGGCAGGACGGTTCATGCGCCAGCTCGAGAAGAAGTTCGGTTACGTCCAAACGTCGAGCGATGCACTCATCATCCCGCGACGCCGTCACTTTTTGACGACACATCCGCTCGAGGCGGCTGACATCCACAGTGCCCACCTCGTCCAGAACGTCTTCAATCGTCTGTTCATGATTGACGCGTCCGGGGAGGTCACGGGGGAACTTGCGCATCACTATGAATGGCAGGGGAGTACGCTCGTCTTGTTTCTTCGGAAAGGGGTCCGTTTCCATGACGGGTCGCTCATGACGAGTAAAGATGTGACGAAGAGTCTGCGCATGCTCGTTCAGTCAGATGCGTATCGCTATATGTATCGGCACGTCCGGCATATCGCATCGAACGGCACGTATCGCGTCGACGTCACGCTCGACCGGCGACGGAATTCGTACATCCCGAAACTGTCGATGATCCATACGAGTATCGCCAAAGGAAGTGTCGGGACAGGACCTTTTCAATTGGATCGCCATGACAAGGAGAAGACGGTCCTCCTCGCCTTCGAGAATTATTTCGGGGTGCGGGCGCTCCTGGACCGGGTCGAGTTCATCAAAGTGCCGGACGGATACGATCCGACGTATCGGATCTCATCAAGGGATTCCAAAGAAACTGGACACATCTCGACACCGTCTGGGTTCGGGCTTGTCATCTTGAACAGTCATCCGAATAGTGTGTTCGCGAATGAAGAGGCGCGGCATTATATGCATCGCTTGATTGCGGAGATTCGACCGGAGATTGGGACGTTGAATGAACGGAGAACGCCGAACGACCGAGGGTTTCTCGGTTCGATGAGCGAGACGTATCGCATTCCAAAAGGAACACCTGTCTCGTTCGACCGACCGATTCGCATCAAACAGACGGACTTCACGAACGATACGACCGACTGGATTGCCGAGATGTTGATGCGTCACGGCATTGCCTATGAATTCGTACCCATCGGCTTCAAAGATTCGATCCATGATAAAACGTATTATGAATACGTCGATTTGGTCGTTCACGGGGAAGTGTTCGAGCGGAACATCACGCTCGGGTTTGAACAGTTCATGACGAACGAGTACTCGCCTCCTCATAAAGTGTTCCCTTATATAGAGGGGATGACCGAGCGAGTTGGGCAATATGATGACCTGCCGTTTGAGGACTGGTTGCCGCTGCACCGAGAGATCGAGCGCGAGTTGAAAGAGAAGTCGTACTTCATCCCGCTCTATAACGAGGAGCGGACCATTCCGTTCCCGGTCGAGCTGAAGGACGTCTGCGTCGACTTGTTCGGTTATTTTGATTTTGCGAAACTATGGATTCCATCATAAGGAGAGATATTGTGCGTAAGAAGTTACTAATTGGGTTTATGATTTTTTTTGTAGGACTGTTTTTGTTTGCGCTATGGGATGGTGAATTCGTCGCCTTGTCACTCACGGGTCTAGGGTTCACCATCTATGGCTATCGACACGAAGAAATTGAAAAGCTTGAGGAAAAGGTGAGCAAAAGAATCATGAGACAAGTCGATGCGACACTCATGAACATCACGATTTACGGTTTGCTGGTCATTGGCGTGGTCATTAATTTCTTCTTAGATAAACCACAACTCTCATTGATTGATACCATTTATGTTGCATTAGGTGTATTGTTCGGTCTGCGCGGACTTCTCATTCGAAGTGTCTATCAAGAAGAGATACAGGATCAATCGAAAGTTACAACCATAAGAAAAACCCCGAGCTCATAAGACTCGGGGTTTCATTATGCGGATTTGTCCGTGCCTTCTTTTTTGACTTTTCGGGCGAGTGCCAAGATTTGATACACTTTGAAAAAGTCGTAAGCGGCGACGGCGATGATGAAGTACGTCCAGAAGCTGAAACCGTACTCTTGTACCGAGAAGTACGCGAGGACGGTGAACAACACACCAAACGATAGACTGAAGAGCATCATCACTTTTAATTGTCGCGGCATAACTGCCACCTCATTTCTACATTAAAAATAGTACGAGCATCACGAGCGCGTTGTTAAACGCGTGGATGGCGATCGGAACGATCAATCGTCTTGTCTTCGCATACGCGTAAGAGAACGCGAAACTCATCGCGATATACACGAGGAATCGATTGTCTTGGTGGATGAGTGCGAATAAAATCGAACTGACACCAAAGGCGATCCAGAAACCGAAGCGCGCGTTCAAGTTCCCGAACAAAATATGACGGAAAAGAATCTCTTCGATGATCGGTCCGAGCAAGACGACCGGCAAAATCATGAGTGGAATAACTTCCACCATATCAGCGATGTTTTGTGTGTTCATCGATTCGACAAGTTCGCCCGAGATGGCCGTCTCAATCAAGTTCGCCACGATGACGAGCCCGTATTGCATCAAAATCCCGAGCCCGATCCATTTGACCGTGTCGTTCAAGTTCGACTGGATACCTTGGGCTTTGTATTGTTTCAAGTCTGGCCAGATGAGCAAGATTGACAGAACAATCGTCACACCGAATCCGATGGCGAGCCAGAGCCCGACGAACGTTTCTGTTAGCCATTCCGGTCGTACTTCACTGAGGACGAGCGGGAATAGCTGGACGAACGCATATAGTAAAATCGGGGTGAGGTGCCGGAGACGAATGTTAGGCGCCATCGAAAAACGGGTATTTATCGATTGGTTTGAGTTTAGTGTAGCCAATTCAACACGTCCTTAATCATAAGAGTGAACCTACCTTTTTCTCATTGTAACAAATAAGTTCTCTTGACCGCGAGTAAGAGCATTTTTTAATGTTCCCCACTTGATTTTTTAATCGGCTCATACTACACTTATCAATGTTAGCACTCCTTTTAACTGAGTGCTAAAACCTTACGATACACATTACATCATTCATATTCGGAGGAGGGTTTTTCCATGTTAAAACCACTAGGCGATCGTGTCATCATCGAAGTCGTGGAGAAAGAAGAAAAGACGATCGGGGGCATCGTGCTTCCTGATACGGCGAAAGAAAAGCCGCAACAAGGGAAAGTCGTCGCAGTCGGTACAGGCCGCGTGACGGACGAAGGCAAGCGCATCGATCTCGACGTGAAAGAAAATGATTTGGTCATCTACTCGAAGTACGCAGGTACCGAAGTGAAGCATGATGGAAAAGAGTACTTAATCGTTCGCGAGAGCGATATTCTCGCAATCGTAGGCTAAGCACCATTATTCAAAAACTTTTTTAGGGGGAAATGAACGATGGCAAAAGATATCAAATTCTCAGAAGATGCACGTCACGCGATGCTTCGCGGCGTCGACGCACTCGCTGACGCAGTTAAAGTAACAATTGGACCAAAAGGACGTAACGTCGTCCTCGAGAAAAAATTCGGTTCACCACTCATCACGAACGATGGTGTGACAATCGCGAAAGAAATCGAACTCGAAGACCGCTTCGAAAACATGGGCGCGAAACTTGTTGCTGAAGTCGCGTCGAAGACGAACGAAGTCGCAGGGGACGGTACGACAACAGCGACAGTCCTCGCACAAGCGATGATTCGTGAAGGACTCAAGAACGTCACGGCTGGCGCGAACCCGATGATTCTGCGTAAAGGAATCGACAAAGCGGTCACACGTGCGCTTGGAGAGTTGAAAGCCATCTCGAAACCGATCGAGTCAAAAGAAGCGATCGCACAAGTTGCGGCCATCTCGGCAGCGGACGAAGAAGTCGGCGAATTGATCGCAGAAGCGATGGAGCGCGTCGGTAACGACGGTGTCATCACAATCGAAGAATCACGCGGCTTCACGACAGAACTCGACGTCGTTGAAGGGATGCAGTTCGACCGTGGCTACCTGTCACCATACATGATCTCAGACTCTGACAAGATGGAAGCGTCACTCGACAACCCGTACATCTTGATTACAGACAAGAAAATCTCAAACATTCAAGAAATCATCCCGGTGCTCGAGCAAGTCGTGCAACAAGGGAAGCCGATCTTGATCGTCGCAGAAGATATCGAAGGCGATGCCCTCGCGACACTCGTCTTGAACAAACTCCGTGGTACGTTCAACGCGGTAGCCGTCAAAGCACCAGGATTCGGTGACCGTCGTAAAGCCATGCTTGAAGACCTCGCGACACTCACAGGTGGTCAAGTCATCACAGAAGACCTCGGTCTCGATCTCAAATCAGCATCACTCGACATGCTCGGTCGCGCATCGAAAGTCGTCGTCACAAAAGACACAACGACTGTCGTCGAAGGTGCAGGGAACGAAGACGCGATTAAAGCCCGCGTTCAAACGATCCGTAACCAAATCGAAGAGACAACGTCTGACTTCGACCGTGAAAAACTCCAAGAGCGTCTCGCGAAACTCGCAGGTGGCGTAGCCGTTGTTAAAGTCGGTGCAGCTACGGAGACAGAACTCAAAGAACGTAAACTCCGCATCGAAGACGCGCTCAACGCGACACGTGCAGCAGTTGAAGAAGGAATCGTTGCGGGTGGTGGTACATCACTCATCAACGTCATCCCAGCTGTTCGTGCGTTGCTTGCAGAAGTGACAGCGGATGAAGCGACTGGTGTGAAACTCGTCCTTCGTGCCCTCGAAGCACCGGTCCGTCAAATCGCGGAAAACGCGGGTGAAGAAGGTTCGGTCATCGTCGAGAAGCTCAAGAACGAATCAGTCGGTGTCGGGTATAACGCGGCAACTGGCGAATATGTTGACATGATCGCACACGGAATCGTCGACCCGGCGAAAGTGACGCGTTCAGCACTCCAAAACGCAGCATCTGTCTCAGCGATGTTCCTCACTACAGAGGCCGTCATCGCAGACAAGCCAGAAAAAGATGGCCCTGCAATGCCTGACATGGGCGGCATGGGTGGAATGGGCGGTATGATGTAAGTCATACGCTTTTACAGGAACCATTCATCAGCGAAAGCTGGTGGGTGGTTTTTTTGTTGGATGTCATTGTTCACTGTGCTTGCTGTCCATCAAAAAGTCTCTGTAAGAAGAAATTCTCTTTCTCCGCACGACGTCCTTCGAGGTATTCGATGACATCAACTTTTCGAAGAGAGAGGACAGCACGATTTTTTGTTCCAGGCATTTCATTAATTACATTCATCACATCGATCATTGTTGAATGTTCAGGCATAACCAAATAACGTGCGACACTGATTTCTTTTCTCCTTCCTACATGTCCATAACGTACAACCGCTTTCCAATAAGACCATTCCATATTCATTTCATCATTGTTCATAATGTTTCATCCCTTCTATCCATGATCAAATTTACAACTTTATCTTAGGATCAATTGTAAAAAAGGATTCGGGGTGAGGTATGTAATAAATATTGTGTGGTTAAATATTTTTTATGGTTGATTGACGATAGTTAGAGGTTTTGCAAATTTCTATTTTCAGAACAATAAATAAAAGACCTATACATTTTTTGTACATCCCTATTTTCTAGTCTTTTTGTATAGTGAGTGCATATGATGTATGAAAGGTTGGAGAATGATTGGGGATTTATTATATACATCAGCATGAAGACGCTTGGAAAGCAGCATTGGAGCGAAGGTATCTACAAGGTGATCCTCAGTACGCTTTTTCCAACGACGAAGGGTTTGAATTTTTTAAACCAGCCTATGATTGGATGGTTGAACAATATGAGCAACGAATTGGAATTTCGTTATGTGGGAACTATCCGGTCTGGTGTTGGGATGAGTTTCCTGACTTAAGCAGGGGTGGACATATCGGGCAAGGAAACAAAGGTGTTGTGTTGACAGTTGAATTACCGGATGATCAAGTACTAGCTTCAGAAATTTCATTTTGGGAGAGTTTGTTCTGTATCACTCTACTTTTTGCGATACAGCCGAGGCCTTTGATCACAGGGAGAATATTGATCCGGCCTATACCCGAAAGTCATGGAAAAAAATCTTTGATAAAAAATGGTGTGAGGAGATGGCGATTCATCGATCTATCGAAGCACCAGACTATCAATACGTGATTCATCGCATTGAACTGCATCAGGTTCGGGCTGTCATGTTTTTTCGGGACTTAGATGATCGTTTGATGGACCGGGTTCGAGGATTAGCTTGGCACTCTAATGATTTTATGTGAGTTTGAGTTCATCGTTGTCTATACGGTGAGCATCATGGGTAAAAAAGTAGATGATTAAAAAATATTGTCACGTCAAATATGCAAGAAAACAGAAGAAGGGACAAGTGTCATGGAAATCGACAAAGTCTTACGCTTTGAACAGCGAAGTGAATTCCGAGAATGGTTGCACGAACACGCAGATGATACACCCTATTGTTGGGTGATTCTCAGTCGTAAAAATAGTGGGAATGGATTACTGTATCTCGACGCTGTTGAAGAGGCGTTGTGCTTCGGATGGATTGATGGGATTGCTAAGAAGACAGCAGAGGGAGAATTCGCCCAACGTTTTTCACCCAGACGACAAAAGAGTAATTGGACGGAGCTGAACAAAGAGAGGATAAGGCGTTTGATAAGACTCGGGCTCATGCAAGAACGAGGGTTGAGTGTTCTTCCTGATATAAGCGTTACGTCGTTTATTGTTGATTCAGAGATCATATTGCGGTTGCAGGAAGATCCTCGAGTATATCAGAACTTCATGGCATTTCCTGAACTATATCGCCGTATTCGAATTGATACGATTCAAAGTGTTCGTCAAGACCGTGAGTTGTATACGAAACGGCTCGATAAATTGATTGAGAAGACGAGAGCAAATGAAATGTACGGACAATGGAACGACGAGGGACGTTTGCTTCATGAATGAGTTAATTGGATTAGAGATATTAATTGGTCTCTCTCATGGCGTGAATAAATAATGAATTTCGACAATTACTATCCCACTTCAGATTTACATGTGTTTCAATGCGTTTTACGTTTCAGTTTATAAATCAAATAATATTTGTTTCTACAGAAAATATGGACATAAATGGGGAATATATATAGGAAAATTATTGAGGAGGGAGAGTTATTATGTATTCCCGTGAGATTCGTCACGATGGATTGAATAAGTTTAGGGTAATCCGAGGAAAATCATTGTATGAGGTCGATCAAAAAGCTGAAATGCAATTGCGTGTTTGGGAAGATCAATGGAATCGAGTGGTAAAAAGGCATGAAGAATCACTGCTGAAATCTAACAAAAGAGCTACTGCTCAACAATTAAGTGATCAATTAAAAAAAGAAAGACAACTAGCGGAAGAGTATTTAATACTTACGATTAAAAGCAACAAGACTGTAGACTTAAGAACGGATTTACAACGCCGTACATTTGATGCTGAAGAACCTATTGCACCAGAATTAGAATCGATTCGACAAATGCCGGATCCGAAGGCGAAAGTGTATCAACCAATTTATAATATTATTGAGCAAATACTTCCGTTTTTAGCTACTAATAAAAAAGAAGAGGCTAGAAAAAGATATGACAGAGAGCATCGTATTTGGATGAATGAAAAAGAGGAAATTGAATCAAGAAACGAAGGGAAATGGAATGAGTATCAATCAAATTATTTGAAATGGAAAAATGATAAGGAATCTTTTGAGAAAAATGAAAAAGAACGATTAGAATTTCTAGAATCGGTATTCGATAATTATCGAACACAGAAAGAGGGTTCGATTGAAGGCTATTTTGACTATTTATTAAACCGTTTTACCTTATTAGATTACATTCCTATACAACGAAATATGAAATATCTGATAGATACGAAGACGCTTTATATTGAACAGTATCTTCCTTCAATTGAGGAATTACCGAGTATAAAAGAGATTAAATATGTAGTTGAAGGTGATGAATTTGTCGAGATTCCATTATCAAACAAATTCCTAAATGAATTTTACGATCGTCTCATTTATTCGTTAATACTAAGTTATCTACACCTTATTTTTTCAAATGACAAGCGGAATAAAATTGATTCAATCGCTTTTAATGGCTATGTAGATACGATTAATAAAGGGACTGGAAATTCGGAAACTCCATGTATCGCTTCGATTTTCGTTTCACGAGAAGAGTTTGAGAGTATTAATTTAGAATTTGTTAATCCTAAAACGTGTTTTAAACAATTGAAAGGAGTTGGAAGTAGTAAATTACACACTTTAACCTCTGTACCACCTGTCATCAAAATGGACTGGGATGATGATCGAATTATTGATGGAAAAGAAACACTAAGTCAAATGGATGACACCACAAATTTGGCAGCAATGGATTGGCAAGATTTTGAGCACTTAATTCGCGAAGTATTTGAAAGAGAATTCAGTAAAAACGGTGGAGAAGTAAAGATTACTCAAGCTAGTCGTGATGGTGGAGTTGATGCCATTGCTTTTGATCCTGACCCTTTGAGAGGTGGGAAAATTGTCATTCAAGCAAAAAGATATACGAATACAGTGGGAGTAGCTGCAGTTCGCGATTTATATGGAACCGTTATGAATGAAGGAGCAATCAAAGGGATATTAGTTTCCACTGCTGATTACGGACCTGACGCTTACAACTTTGCAAAAGACAAACCTCTGACGTTACTAAATGGAAGTAATCTCTTATATCTGTTAGAAAATCATGGGCATAAAGCGGTGATTGATTTAAAAGCAGCTAAAGAAGGTCGTCGTTTGAATGAATAGCGACGACAAACAGGACTACGCATCGTAGCCCTGTTTTTATATGGACTTAACATTCAATCCGTCTGCTTCCGGTTATACGTCACGACGCTACCGACGAATGCAGCAAGCGCCCAAGCTGTGAGCAAACCGAGTTCTAGCCCGACGGCACCGAAGTTCGCACCGTCTTCCACTTGATGAGCAACATCAATCAAGAGCACGTTCGGTAAATACTCGAGCACTCCGATGATGGCGAAACGGTCTTGTAGTGGCAACAACATCGGTGAGAACGAGAAGAAAAAGAACGGCAACATGACAATCAATGAAGCTTCCATGACCGTCTTCGTCATCAAGCCGAACATCGTTCCAATCCCGATATAAAAGAATGTCGAGACGATGAGCGCGAGGGCCATCACAGCCAGATTTTGCGGGGCATAGTCCATCAAAAATGCCGATCCGACAATGAGGATCATCGTTGTCACGAACGTGAGGGCACTCTTTCCAAGCAAGATGTCGAGCGTGCTCGCCGGGGATAACATGAGCCCACGGAGCGTGTTTTTCTCTTTCTCTTCGGCAATCAACGCACACTGTACAAAGATAGCGACGAGGCTGAACGTGATGTTGATGACGAAGTACGTGATATCAACGCCACCGTCACCGATTCGTGAATAGAAGACAGCGAAGAAGAGCGGCATGATCAAGGTCGACGAGACGAACAAGTTTCGAGACAAATCCTTGTAGTCTTTTTGGAAAATAGCGAGTGCACGTTTCATTGAAAAAGTCATGATAATTTCCTCCCTGTCACTTCGATAAAGATATCGCCGAGTGTCGGCTCGTTGGAATGGATCGATGCGATATTTTTAGCACGCATCTGTTTATGGAGCCAATCCGCGCCTTCGTCGGTTTGCGTCACTTCATGCGTCTGACCGTTGTTCAATTCGACCCGCATCGATCCCGTCGCATATTTCCTGCGCAATATGTTCGGTGCATCGAGCAGTTGAATCGACCCTTGATGTAAGAAAGCGACACGGTCACACAGCTCTTCGGCTTCTTGCATGTCGTGTGTCGTTAAAAAGATGGTCGTCCCATTAGCCTTCAACCGTTCAATCCCTTTATAGATATGTCGAGAGTTGACCGGATCGAGAGCCGATGTCGGTTCATCTAGAAACAGGAGCTCTGGCTCATGAAGAAGGGCGCGTGCGAGCGTCACCCGTTGCAACATTCCTCTAGAGAGTTTGTCGATGCGCTTCTTCCGTTCCCCGCTAAGATTGACCATGTTCAATACTTCATCAATCCGAGTCTTCGGTTCATCATAGAGGTCGCAATATAGGCTCAGGTTCTCTTCTATAGAAAGTCGTGTATAGAGACCGCTATTGTCCGTCAACACGCCAATGCGTTTGCGGTACTGTTCTTGTTTCAAGTCAGCGACCGGCACACCGAATACGGTAGCATCGCCAGCTGTCTGTGCGAGTTGTGACGTCAAAATTTTAATCGTCGTCGTCTTTCCTGAACCACTCGGTCCTAAGAAGCCGAACACTTCCCCTTTTCCTACCGTGAACGTCACATCATGTAACGCTTCCTCGTTTCCAAACAATTTCTTCAACCCGTTCACTTGAATGATTGGTTCCATTCCCGTTCCTCCTTGTCGATGTCATCTTGCTTGCCTCTATCGTATAAGGTATGGGGGAAGACCGCACTAAAATGGCGACAAACAGCGCTTATCATGAGGTGAACGAAGCGATATGAACTATGAATGGAGACTATTTGAGACCCATCATCGTCTTCAATTCTGCCATTTTTGTCTTGGATAACGGAATCGTTGTCTTCTCTGAATCATCCAAGACGAGACTGAAGCTATTTTTCGTATAGGTGATGACTTCGCGGACACGTTGTAAGTTCACGAGATATGACCGATGGCAGCGGAAGAAACCGTACGGAGTCAAACGCGTCTCGAGCTCATTCATTGTGAAGACGCTCGGGAACTGATCCGATTGACTATGTAAAATCGACTGTCCGTCCTGACTTTCGATGAAGTCGATTTCAGGAGGATCGAGTAAGATGATTTTTTCGTTCACTTTCGTTGGAATCTTCTCGAAACGGACGTGGATGACCTCAGATGAGATGTCAGTCTCATCCTCTTCTTCTGGTTCCACATCTAACAAGCGCAAGTGACGATGGTCAATCCGATAAACGGTCGATGTCATGAAGAGCGCACTCTCCATGTTGCTCGTCAAGACAAGGACGGCTTTTTGTCTCGACGTCAATGTCTGTAACGTATCGCGTAAAAGGTGTCGTGTTTCTTGGTCCACGTCTTGGTCCGGTTCTTCAAACACATACAGGTCACGGTCTTGGAGAAGCAGCGCGGCGTACTGCGTGCGTCTGACGAGGGAACGATTGAGACGGTGGAGGCGTTGCTTGCGGTAAGTCGTGAGTTGGAGTTGCTGCATCACCGAGTCGACCGAGTCAGTTGAATCATATAGGCGCTTGGTGAAGCGCAAATACTCCTCGATGGTGAGTCGGTCGTATAAACCGTCCCGGATGGAGAAGAGGGACAGCGTTGAAGCATGGTTGATGTTCCCGGTATAAGTCGTGATTTCCTGACTGATGAGACCGAAGATGATTTCTCGGGAAATGACGCCACAGTGGATAGCCGCCAACTCACCTGGTTGGATCGTAAATGAAATGTTTTCGAGAATGAGTGTGTCTTGTTGGCGCACCGAGACGTTTTGGAAAGTAAGCACCGAATCCCTCCCTTTTTAGTGGAATTATACCATTATCTGATTTAGAACTCGGAAAGTGATGCGTAATCATTTAAAAAGGTATTGTATGATAAAATGGATATAATTTGAAATCAAAAGAGAGTAGGTCTGTTGTATGGTTAAAGTCATTCCATTCACATTCGAAGAAAGTAGTCTACATAGCATCGATGATACAGAAACATATGTGAACTATCCGGTGATTTACATTTTGAACGGAGAGAAAGAAGCATACATTGGTGAAACGGTTCATTTTAAAAAGCGAATGAAGCAACATCTAAAGCTTAAACAAACGGAACGGAAACAGCTGAGTCAAATTCATCTCGTCAATCATGACAAGTTCAACCGTTCAGCAACATTCCATCTCGAAACAAAGCTCATCAATTATTTTTTAGGAGATGAGAAGTATACACTTCAGAATAAAAGTAAAACTGCGAACGACTTCACGCACAATTACTATAATAAAAATTATTACGACAACGAATTGTTTCCCGAACTTTGGAATGAATTACATCGTAAGGGGCTTGTTCAAAATGAACTTCACGCCATTGAAAACAAGGATATCTTCAAGCTGTCTCCGTTTAAAGAGTTATCTGTCGAACAGTTAGATTTAAAAGAGCAGGTTCTTGATTTTTGTGAAACGCAAATGTCGAAAGTGGATCCGAATGCAACATACGGAGATTTATATGTGATTGAAGGGGAAGCAGGTGTAGGGAAGAGTGTTGTCTTGAGCTCAATCTTTAATACAATCCAAGCTCGAACAAAAGACACTAATTCAACACTTCATCAGACAAAAAATTATTTGGTTGTTAATCATGAAGAGATGTTGAAGACCTATAAAGGAATCGCCAAGCAGGTGAAACATCTTAAAGCAGGGGACTTCATAAAACCGACGCCATTATTGAATAAAATGAAAGACGAGAAAGCCGACATTATCTTTGTGGACGAAGCCCACTTGTTGCTGACGAAATCAGATGCCTATAACAATTTCCGAGAAAACAACCATCTTGAGGAGTTGCTGAAGAAAGCTAAAATTGTCATCGCTATTTTTGATCAACATCAAGTGTTGAAACTGAAGAGTCACTGGAATTCATTCAAATTGGATGATTATAAAAAGAAAGCAAGGACGGTTGAGACCTACAAACTAACCAATCAATTCCGGATGCAAGCAGATGAAGATATGATGAACTGGGTCAACACATTTAAAGAAAAACGAATCAATCCATTACCGAAATCTAAGCGATACGATTTACGAATATTTGAAACGTTAGAAGAGATGCACCGTGCCATCATCGAGCAAGATCGACGATACGGCTTGAGTCGGGTCGTTTCGACCTTTGACTTTTTACACAAAAAGGACGGAGACACCTATTATGTATATGAGTCGAACGGAAATTATAAAATGCCATGGAATACAACCGGTGGAAAAACGACGTGGGCTGAAAAAGCAGAAACCATCGCCGAAGCCGGCTCTATCTATACGATTCAAGGATTTGATTTGAACTATGTTGGTGTCGTTTTAGGCCCATCCGTATCCTATGATGAGGAGCAGGAAGGTCTAATGATTGACCCGAATTTATATAAAGATACGGGAGCCTATGTTGGAATCGAAGGTATTGAGAATGTTGATTTGGCAAAAGAACAGATTGTCTTGAACTCGATTAACATATTGATGAAGCGTGGCGTCAAAGGCCTCTATCTATATGCATCTGATGAATCGCTACGACGAAAATTATTGAAGTTACAAAGAGAGAGGGTATAAATATGAACGAAGTACAACGATTAATGGATGAGGTCATTAAATTCCGAGATGAGCGCGACTGGGCGTTCCATCATAACCCGAAAGACTTGGCGTTATCGTTATCACTTGAGGCAAGTGAGCTCCTTGAGGTATTCCAATGGGTGTCGAGTGAAGAAGCGCTTGAGACGAAGAAGACGGAGATGGAAGAGGAATTGGCAGATGTGTTGATTTACGCGTTGACGTTCGCTCACGCTGCCGGAATCGATGTTTCGAAAGCAATTGAAGACAAGCTTGTGAAAAACGCAGTGAAATATCCGAGTCCGCAAAAATGACCGAGGAGTTCTATATGAACATTCCATCCGATCGATTTATGATTCCTTGTCATTTAATGGGGCCTCATTTTTCTCCTTGCGCTGCATCAGAGAAAACAGGTATTCAATTTTATAAGCAAACGGAAGTTGGAGAAATTGAGCATATCGGAAAACGTAAAGAAATCGCTAAGGTAGGTCATGCGTCGTTTGAACCACCACTTGAATTTCAGAAAATGGAAAATCCGTATATCGGACTTTTTTGGATGATTGACACTCTGGCAGAACATATTGATACCCTTCGCTCTTGTGGAGCCGATGATATCTGGATTGATTTGGGTGTGGTCTCTCACTTAGATGTGAAGTTAGAATTTGAACCAGATTTCTTGATGAAGCTTGCGAACTTAAAGATTCCATTTTTGATTAGTGGATATATAGAAACTGCTGATGAATAATAGCAATACGAAAAATATGAGTGACATCTGTATACTTTAAAGCCAGGTTATGAATAAAAAGAAGTACAATCCATCAGGACTGTACTTCTTTTTGTAACACATCTTTCATGACCTCAATTGTCGTCTGAATCGATGCAAATTCTTCATTTAGACTAGCGAGCGACACATCATGGATGACCTCTGCAGGGATCCATGTCCCGCTGATCGATTGTCGGTCGAACGTTGCCGTCGCATCGGAGACAACAATCGGATTGAATCCCAAGTTTCCTGCCATCCGTGCGGTCGTCTCGACACAATGGTTCGTGATTAATCCGGTGATGACAATCTGTGTCGCACCAAGTGATTCGAGTCGTTCCTGTAAGTCTGTTCCGATGAAGGCGCTATTCACCTGTTTCGTTAAGATGACATCTTGTTCACGAGGTTGAATGAAGTCTTGGAACAAATGACCATCTTTTTTGAAATAGAAGAGTGAGGTCGGAACGTTCGTGACATGTTGGACATAGATGATTGGTTGATCATGATGTTCCCACGCTTCAATCAACCGTGCGATATTCTCTTCGCATTTTGGATTGTTGCGGTTTCCCCAGCTTGGATCATGAAAGGCTTGTTGGACATCGATGATGAGTAATGGAACGACTGTCGTTTGCATGTTGATTCCCCCTTGAATTGGATACTTCAAGTGTATGCAACGAAGGAATATAGATACATAGAGGTTTTACGGAAGTTTCAGCGAATGACTTTAGAAAGAACGGATTATGTATCGTTTCACTTTAATTTTGAAAGGTGAATGCCAAATGGATGAAATAGATCGCCATATTCTTGAACTGATGCAACAACAAGCCCGGATCTCGATGACCGAATTAGGACGACAAATTGGATTGTCTACGCCTGCTGCGACAGAACGGGTGAAGCGACTCGAAGAACGTGGAGTCATCACAGGCTATCGGGCTGTCATCAATCCTGAAAAGATGGACAAACACGTGACCGCCTTTATTCTTTATGACACCCATCGTTGTGAGGCGTTCCGTGAATTTTGTCGTCAACAGCCGTCCGTGATCGAATGTCATCGCTTAGCCGGGCAGTACAGTTACCTCGTCAAAGTGGTAACGGAAAACGTGCGCACATTAGAGACGTTCATCGACGAATCGATGGAATACGGTCGTCCCTCATCTTTGATAAATCTATCTTCACCAGTATCATTCAGACCCGTTTTATGAAAGCGATGGAGTGACTTTTAACAGTGAGAGTGATTGCGAGCTAGTAAAAGAGAATAGATGAAATTTTTTCAGTACAAATTGATTTTTAATCAAATGAAAAGGAGGGGGACACGATGTCGCACGATGAGCGTTTACGAGAAATAACTAAGGCTCGCCTACTTACGAACCGTATTAATGTCATGTTATCGCTCATTCTTTTGTTAGGGGGATGGATGATGTGGTGGTTTGGAGAGTTCTTTCTCATTCAAGTTCTCTTGGGAATCCTTTTGCTCATTCCACCTCTTTTGATGGTTCATATGTGGAGACGTACCCGAATGTTGCTTCGTTTCAATGAAGCGATGGAATATCAACGTATAGTTTGGTCGGAGTTCATTCTTGCGCTGGTTGTCGTCTGCATATTGATCGGAATTGCAACTACGATCATCCTAACCGAATCATTTAGCTTATCGACTGTTCCACTCCTGGTCATGTTCGTCACGGCCCTGATGTCTAGACACGTTGATCAGCGGATGAAGCAAATCGACCCTGAACATGTGACGTACGCAAATCTCGCTCGATATCAGACGAAACGCAGCTAACCGAAGTCAGCTGCGTTTTGTGTTCGAATCTAATTGTTGTTCGATGTGGTCGAGACGTTCGATTAATACTTGTATCTGCTTCGAACGTTCACGTTCCATGAAGAGTTGCTCGTCTGTTCGTTTCTCAGAACGTGCCACGACATTGCGAATCCACAAAATACCGATGATTAGTACAGCGATTGGAAAAATCGTGAAAATGAGTCCGAATAAAAAGACCATGATGAAGTTCATATACACATACCTCCTTTTCTGCGTCTTCATTATACTTCCAAATATAACCTGTTTGAAAGGGGGAACCGTGGCATTTCAAATCCGACATGCATAAACTAAAAAAAGGAGTTCGATACATCATGACGTTTACTACATTTCAACGAGTCGGTACGTATCTATGAAACGGCCGACCCGACTTGGTACGGACGATGCGGGTTATGTCATCAACCAGACGTCCATCCATCATATACAGCCTGAGTTTGAAACTGTCCTTTTTAAAGCAATCGAATTGGTGAAAGAAGCATTCGATGAACAGCTACACAGCATATACCTTTATGGAAGTATCGGGCGCGGGACGGCCGTTGCCGGGCAATCGGATTTAGACTTAACCGTACTCGTTCACGAAGATGTAGATGCGATGGAATTGGTGGAACGGACGGAGCGATTGCTAATGGAGCATTCGGAAGTCATCAAAATCGATTATGATATCGGGCGTCTGGATGTGGCACTGAATCCGGCGAACCGTTTTGAATGGGGCTTTTGGTTACGACATCTCTGTACGTGTGTGGACGGGGAAGATGTCTCGACTCGATTCCCACGCATGAAGCCGGATGATCGTGTGAGTGAGGCGTTGAACCAGGACTTGGTTTCTTCGATTGAAGCGGCCAAGTCGAAATTGCTTCGTGGACAGATGTCACATCTGGAGAAGCGCTCCATCGTGAAGCGCGTCATCCGAGGTTGGTATTTAACAATCAACGTAAAAGATGAGAGTTTTGCGACGACTGTAGAAGCGAGCTTGGCGATTCTACAACTCTATTTCCCGGAAGATCAGCGAGTAGAGCAAGGAGAAGCACTGTTGAGACAAGATGAAATCACAAATCAACAGCTTCTAGACTATTTGAATGAAATCGATTGGATTTAATGATGTCGCTCCTCGATTGGGATATATCCGTTCGGTCGTCTTCGCTTCACGTCTGTGTCAAAGAAGAAATAAGGGACATATAAAGCGCTTGATACGTACATAATGATGACAAATTCGATTGCGGTCGAACATTGAATGAGGTCGAATAAAAATAGAGACCATATGGGATATGAAACGAGACACATCGCCACAGTCATCCGACCCTTAGTTTGAATAAAACGGTACAAAATGCGCATCAATACGATATAAGGGAAGAATAGATAATAGAACATATTTTTCAATTGATGTCGTCCTTTCTTGCATATGTAAAACCATCTAACTCAGTATAATCGAGGAGAGACGGACGACAAAGGAGAATTTACAATGAAATCAATCGCCATCATTGGAGCTGGTGTCAGCGGGCTTTATGCTGCAATCCAACTTCATCAAAAGGGATATGACGTCACCATCTTTGAGGCTCGTGATCGTATTGGTGGTCGTATCTTGACGAAGGACGGTTATGACCTCGGACCGACATGGTATTGGCCGGATACGGAGAAAACCATCTCTAAACTCGTGGATACACTCGGACTCGAGTCATTTGTTCAACATACGACAGGACACATGGTGCTCGAACGTCAAACGACGACCGCACCGGAACGACATGTGTTACCGGAAGAAAGCATCGTCTTATCCAAGCGTTTAGTCGGTGGGATGACGAGTCTGGTGGAAGCTCTGCATGCGAAGTTGCCCGATGACATCGTTCGGCTTGGGCATCGCCTGACCTCGATCGAGCGACAGTCGGACCGAGTCCAACTGACGTTTCAAAATGGTTCGGTGCATCACACGGATGACGTGATCCTTGCGATTCCACCCCGTCTCGTTGCGGAAGTGGCAATTGAACCGGCATTGTCAGCGCAAACGCGAAAAGCGCTCAAAACGACTCCCACATGGATGGCTTCTCAGGCGAAAGCGCTCATTGTATACGAGACACCGTTCTGGCGAGAAGAAGGTCTGTCTGGCTTTGGGATGAGCTGGGTCGGTCCACTTCAAGAGATTCATGACGCTTCTCTGATAGATGGACCAGGTGCGCTGTTCGGATTTTTCCGTCTGTCACCGGGAGAACGGGAAGCGTTAGGAGAAGGACAAGTAAAGACGCGCGTCATCGAACAACTGGAGAAGCTTTATGGTCCGAAAGCGAATGACTTCTTGCGATTTCATTATATGGACTGGTCGACAGAATCAGAGACAGCGACATCTGACGACTTCCTGCCGCTCACGGCATTCCCGGCTTACGATCCGATTGAGCTCGGAGACCGTCTCCATTTGATTGGTTCGGAGACTGATGCGCAGTTCGGGGGACATATCGAAGGGGCATTGCGGTCGGCGAATCGAATCGTACAAGGGTTGGTATAACGAAAAAGACAAATCGTCCGACTAGCGGCGATTTGTCTTTTTTATTTGAATTTCTGAATCATCAACGCGAGCGAACGGTTGATCATCTTCATCTCGTCATCCTCAAGGACGGAGAACATCTCTTCAGCGAGGCGCTCTTCAATCGCATCGATTTGTTTCGAGTACGCAAGGCCGTTCGGACCGAGCCGGATGAAACTTTCCCGAAGGTTCTCGGGATTCTTTTCCCGCATGACGAAATCGCGTTGCTCGAGCACTTTGAGCACTTGACTGACAGCACTTTTGGAGATGGACATCTTCGTCGCAATCTCTGTCGTCGTCCACGTCTCTTGACGTTTGAAGAGAAGCAACATCTGTTCTTGTTGATAGCTCAGCTCGAACTCGTTCAGTTCCGTGAAATATTTCGTGAACAGCAAGTCGAGCTCATCGATTTGGCGATACATCGTGAGGACTTGTTGCTTTCGTGTTTCATTCAACGTGTCATTCATCCTTTCTTTACGGTGTCCGCCGGAACGTTTCGCTCCGAAGATATAAGAGGACACCACACACTAATCCGATTATACCAAATGCCAATAAGAGCGTTTGAATCGGCACGGACAAGGTAACAAGCACCGATAGGATGGCGAACGCAATCGGTTCAAGGCCTGAGGCGGCGAGCGACATGATGCTCATGACACGGCCGATTTTGTCAGAGTCGCTTTGTTCCTGCATGATGGTGACCGTCGGCAAGTAGACGAGCATGATCATAAACCCGCTCATAGAAGCCGCGACCGCGAGAAGCGGAATCGATTGGACTTGCGTGTAGAGGAAGAAGGCGCCGAGTGTCAGGAATAGGGCGCGGAAGACGAAGCGTCCACGATGAACCGACCGTAACAATAGAATCAGGAAGCTTGCAACAAATGTCCCGACAGCGAGCCCGCCTTCGATGATACTCAAATCAAATGCTGTCCCTCCGACTGAACCAACGAGAATCGGGATACTCATGATGAGTGGTCCCATGACGAACAAGTTGACGATGGCAATGGCGAACGTCCCACTACGTAACACAGGTGTTTGCGATACGTAACGAATGCCCTCTTTCAAATCAAGGAGTACATCTTTCGCTGAGAGTGGAGCGACCTCGGGAATGTTGTCTTGAATCAGACGTGGCATGATCAAAATCGCGGAGAGGAAAATCAATGCAGCCGACGTGCCGAAACTGAGACCAAAACTTCCCCACGTCAGTAGGATCCCTGCAAGGAACGGACCGATGACGAACATCAACTCGAGCGACCCTTGGAAAAGGGAGTTCGCCCGTTGCAACTGTTGACCTGATACGATTGAAGGCATAAGTGATGACAGTGCCGGGTAAGACATGCCATCTAAAAGACCAAATAATACGGAGATGATCAAGAGGGCTGTCACCGAATACGCATCAGCAAAATGGAGCGAGACGACAATTAACATCAACACGCCTTGTCCGATATTCGTTAAGCATAACAAGCGACTCTTTTGGAATCGATCAGCGAACACACCGCCGAACACCATCATGATGACACGCGGCAACGAGACCGCCGTCAAGATAATTCCGAGGAGTGCCGGTTGCTTCAACACGTCGATCGTCAACCATGAGACGCTCAAGAAGAAAATCGAAAACCCTAGCGTGAGCGTCATTCCGGATAACCAAGTGAATACGAACCGAGTATTCTTCAATAAATTCATATTAATAACCTCTTACTTCCATTCTTCAACATATAGTTAAGTTAACTAAACTATACAGCGAGAAATTCATATCGTCAAGAAGCATGACTTTGGTACGAAAATGTAAAATAACGGAACTTTTCTCATGTTCATCTCGTATAGTGGAATAAGAGGTGAATCAAGATGAATAAGCAAGAACGACTACATATAATCAAACAATCAAATCGAAAGCGACTTTTGCAACGACTTTTTCTAGCAATTCCAGCTGCTCTCGCGGTCTACTTTTTAATACGAACGGACGGGAATATTTGGGTTGGGTTCGCCATTATCGGCGGAGTGTTACTTGTGACTCGTTACTTCTTTTCGCATGAAGCAGAGACGATCAGTCAATTGTCGGAGCAAGAACAGGTGAAACGTGTTGTGATACTGCAGTATCATCTGGACTTCCTCTTTATCGCATTGCTAGGACTCGTCAATCCGCTAGCCATTCGAATCATGGAATGGTCTTGGATTCCAGCGGTTCTTATCGGTGGGACATTGCTTTATATCTTATGGTCTCAAGAGAAGCTCGATCAACAAATCCGCTGGCTCGATCCGGAGCAACCGACACGTCGCGAGATTCGACGATTCTGAAAGGATGAATGAGATGAATAAACAAGAACGGATTAATACGATTTATCGTTATCAACAGCGTTGGCTCTTTTGGAGAATGGGACTGGCAGCTCTTACCGGGATGTTCGTCTTTCTTGCACTTCAGTCTGACGGTGCTTCAAAGTATATCATTCCATTAGGGGTCACATTAGCAGGTATGTTGTTCGCCATCGGACGAGAGCGGCGCTTCGTCAGGAAGTTGACCGCTGTAGAACAAGCAAAGCGCATCATCGATTGGCAGTATGTGTCGGAGATGGGACTCCTCGTCTTGTTGGCAATTCTTTTCCCATTAATCGTCTTGATTAACTGGCCGGCATGGTCGCTTTTCGTCGTCTTCTTAGGCGGGGTCATCTTATTGCAAGTCGCACAGAAAATGCTCGACCGGCAGATGCCGCAGTATGACGAAGAACAGCCGATGCGCCGCGAAATCAAACTCGACTTCGTGAAAGACTGAGGTGATACCGTGGACAAAGCAGAGCGATTTGAAAGAATTGAACAGTTTGAGAAACGATATACTCGTCTCAACATCGTCGTGAGCGTAATCATGCTAGGCGTATCCATCTATTTTCTTTCGACATGGAGTCCGTATAGCATTCTTTTACCCGGTGTCGCACTTCTCTATACGACATGGCTTGAATGGAACAAGATGAAACTGCAGCAATCCTTCAACGAATCGACACGCTATCATCGATTGTTGCGGATTGATTTTACTGTCATGTTGATGAGTTTGATATGGTTTGTGATTTTGATTGGTTTGCATTTCAACGGAATCGATATCTTACCGTGGATGAGTTGGACGCTCCTGATTGGCGGACCGTGTCTCATATTGATTCCACTTTGGATTGATCGAAAACAGTCCGCGTTTGATGAGCACCACGTCACATCAGGCGAGTGGGCTCGGTCAAACCGGGAACGTTTGAAACATGCGTTAGATGATATTTCAAGGAAAGGTCGTAAAGATTCATGACAAAGAAAGAACGGATTCAAGTAATCGGAGGATATCGGCAGTCACGACAAACCCTTCACCTTTGGCTCACGGGAGCCCTCATTTTTTGTAACAGTTTTGTGCTCGGTTTTGATACATGGTGGATATGGGGAATCGGTTCGGTCCTCACGGCTGTCCTACTCATAGGGCTGACGATCAAAGAAGGACGTGTCTTACAGATTTTCACGGTGGGTCGAGGCATCCTACTGACAAAACGCTTATATCGCCTCTATTCCTACTGGATTGGAGCGGTCACAGCAGCGATTCTCTTCAGTCGTCTCCAGATTGCACCTGTCGCATGGGTCATCTTCGGTCTAGGCATCGTCATGTTAGCATGGACGCACTATCAGACCGTGCAACAATTGCGACAAGCCGACCCGGAGCAACCGACACGAGATGAGGTGACAAAGCACTACCGTTCGTATGAAAGGAGTACATATGCTGACGAAAGAAAAGCGAATTGAACAATTGCTGAAGCAAGATGACAGTCATTGGCGTTGGGGGTGGGGCATCGCCATCGCGACAATTGTGATGACGCTCGTGATTGCCACGCAGTCCAAACTCTACGCTCCACTCCTCGTCTTCATCAGTTTCTTTCCGTATCTCTGTTTCGAGTGGCGGAAAACAAAACTGCTCCTGACCTTTAACGAGGATACGCGTTACCAACGTCTGGTGTATACAGACTTTGGCATCCAGTGGCTCTGCTTCGTATTGACCATCAGCTTATTGGCTGCCTATTATGCCGACTCGTTGTCTCCCGTCGTCGCGATTGCCGGGCTGTTCGGAATCGGTGTGATGTCGATTCTGGCACCTTATGTCATCAATCGAAACTTACAATCACTCGATTCGCATCATGTACGAGGGAAAGAATTGCGTGAAGCGCGCGATCAACGCTTCCGTGAGTCCAAAACGAACACCTGAGAAGGGTTCGTTTTTTGTTTGAGGACATCGGTCCTTTTCTTCTTCGGTACGGAGGCGTAAGCTGACAATGTACACAGAACTACTAGAAGAATCGAGGAAGACATTCATGTTAGCTATTTTGATTGGATTGACGATTGGGATTTTATTGCCGATGCAGACGAGTGTCAACTCACGTTTGCGTCAGGTGGTCGGCTCCCCGTTCGTTGCATCTTTTTTATCGTTTACTGTCGGGACGATCTTTTTGTCCTTATTGCTTTTATTGACCGGACAGTCATTTGGATTTGACGGCTCGGTGATTCAGGAAGGTCCGGGTTGGATGTGGATTGGCGGACTGTTAGGGGTCTTGTTCTTAACGGGAAATATCTTGCTGTTCCCAAGACTCGGGAGTGTCCAGACGGTCATCATGCCGATTTTTGGACAGATTTTGATGGGGTTGTTGATTGACCATTTCGGTTGGTTCAATTCTGTCGAACACCCAATTACGGCGCTTCGTTTGTTCGGTGTCGTGCTCGTCTTGTTCGGAGTCATCGGAACGGTCGCTTTATCCGACTGGCTCAACCGCCGAAGAGGCAAGCTGGTCGTCTCCATGGAAACGGACACGGGGAATCTGAACCTGTGGCGACTGTTTGGGATTTTCACTGGGATGATGAGTGCCACGCAAACGGCCATTAACGGCTATTTGGGAACAGTGCTCGAATCGGCTCTGAAAGGGGCATTGGTCTCTTTCGTTGTCGGAACATTGGCGCTCTTACTCATTTTACTCGTCTCACGCCAACCCGTTCCGCTCGGTCAACTGAAAGGTCAACCGTGGTGGATTTGGCTCGGTGGGATCATTGGGGCGCTCTTCATCGGAGGAAACGTCCTCATCGTACCGATTGTCGGGACAGGAATCGCTGTCATCATCGTCATTGTCGGACTGTTATGCGGTAGCTTACTGATTGACCGTTTCGGTTGGTTTGGAGCGAAGAAGAACCCGGTCACTGGTGTGCAAATCATCAGTCTGATTGTCATGGTCATTGGAATTGTATTGATTCGTTTATCTTAAGGGGGGAGAACGATGCGAGGAGTGCTGTTCGCCATGAGTGGGGGATTCTTTCTCACGTTGCAAAGTGTCGCTAACGCCCGAATCAGTTCGCAAATTGGGACGTGGCAAGCGGCGACGTTGACACAATTCACTGGATTCGTCGTTGCGCTCCTCGTCATGTTGGCGTTACGCGACCGCACGTATGTCGAGATGCGTCACGTGAAGCCGCTCTATTTATCTGGCGGAGCGTTTGCGGCGATTATCTTATTCAGTAATATGACGGCCGTCCATAAACTCGGGGTCACGATGACAATCTCGTTGTTTCTCATTGCGCAACTGACGCTCGCGCTTGTCATCGATTGGCGAGGCTGGTTTGGAATGGTGCGCCGAAACTTGAACGGGATGCAGTTGTTTGGGGTGCTTATGATGATCGCGGGGGTCATCTTATTAAAATGGTAGGGGGAAACGTACATGGTTGACGCGTATGTGAAGCAATTTGAATTGACTGTCTTACCTGTCGCTGCGCAGAACGAATTGCAGCTCGTCCGATACGAGCCGGGGGACGTCATCTGTACGCAAGGTGATGAAGCAGAACATCTCCGTTTCTTAGTGAAGGGGAAGATTCGCGTTTCCCATACTTCCGCTACCGGGAAGCGCCTCGTCCTCTCCTTCAAATATCCGCTCGATTTGATCGGGGACATCGAATATATTCAGCGGACCCCGTTTTTGAATACGGTCGAGGCGGTCACGTCAGTCGAGATGCTTGTCATTCGCTTCGAGGATTTGGTTCGACATGCCCACCACGATGTTGCGTGGTTACACTATTTATTAGAAGAGATCACAAGAAAATTTGAACGAAAATCTCAATCACTCAGCTTCAACTTGTTTTACCCTGTCGAAGTGCGCTTGGCGAGTTATCTGTTATCGATGACGCCGAATGACCAAACACTCGGCTCGACTGTCGACCAATTGACGGATATCGCTGATTTGATTGGGACGAGTTATCGTCATGTGAATCGGACGCTCCGGCGTTTCGTTGAGGCAGGATTGATTGAACGAAATCGGCGGGTAATCACGCTCGTCGATCGGGAAGGTTTGTTGGAGATTGTCGGGGAGAGCATTTATGAATAGGAGGGGAGAATCATGGTGATTGGCATGATGCTTGCCATCTTCGGCGGGATGCTCGTCTGTGTGCAAAACACGTTTAACGCCAACGTCAAGAAGCGTGTCGGAGCATGGGCGACGACGACGCTCGTTCTCTGTCTTGGATTTTTAGCATCGCTACTCATTGGGTTGTTTCAAGAAGGTGGTGGCTTGTTCCGAGTAGAGGAGATGGAGACATGGTACTGGTTCAGCGGAATCCTCGGCGTCGGGGTCGTCATGAGTGTAACGCAAGGGGTTGAGCGCCTCGGGCCGAGTTACGCGATCTCAATCGTTATGGTGTCTCAAATCTTATTCGCGCTCCTCTGGGATACGTTAGGGTGGTTCGGATTGACGGCCGTCCCGTTCACATGGAAAACGGTCGTCGGGATTGTGTTAATCGTTGGTGGGGTGCTCGTATTTCAGTTGAGTGGAAAGGTAAAACCAACTCGCGCGTCGATGAATCGAGCGAGTTAAACGTTAAAAAAGTTCCACGTTTTGAACAAATTTGTCCATGCTGCTGTCGATTCAGTTGAGTATGACAGATCGGGCACACAACCGTTGACTTCTATTCCATTGATTGACCAGATGTAACCAAAACTTTTGACTCATTAGGAAAAAAAGGATAAAAAGAACAATTTGACCGAATCTTTTTTTTGAAAATACATGTATAATTTAGAAGAACAGGATAGAAGGGGGTAATGATATGCAACAAGTGATGGACATGGGATGGACAATTCTAAACTTAGGGTTGTTGACGATGATTGGAATCTTTTTATTCCGACTCCTTCGCCGGCATTCAAATTAATCAGCATCTGACAATCGTCAGATGCTTTTTCCTTTTTAATGGGAAAACCTCGAAAGTTTGCTTATAGATTGTTAAGATATAGATATCGGTAAATTGGATGTTTTTTACTTTTGGAGGGGTGCTAGATGTTACGTGAAGAACGAATGGAATACTTGTACGACAAAGCATGGACTAAAAAAGGTCCGCTACTAGTGATCATCATAGGGGTAGTGACAGCGCTTTGGTTAATGTTCAATGATTCAAGAATGAGCCTGTCCCTATTCATCTTTTGTGCGGCGATGCTCATGCCGCTTCTGGTAGCGACATGGCATAAAATCAAGTTGTTTTTACAGTTCAATGACTCATCCACGTACCAGCGCTTTATTTATCTAAAAGGCATGATTCAGTTTATTCTCTTGATTGGTGTCATATCGATGATGGCGCTCTATGCACTGAAGTACATATCGCTTGATACGTTAAGCCTTGGCTGTGCGACGCTGATTGCGAGTTGTCTCATTCTCGAGTCATGGATTGACTGGAAAATTCTAAAGATTGATGACGAGCATGTGGTCGAGAGTTTGTTGGGATTGATGAACCGGGAGAAGCGTAGAGGATGAAACTAATCGAGCATAGTTTCCGTATAGAAAAATAAAGAACACACACGAGGGGGATTCGATGGTAGACCATGAAGTTAGATTAGAACAGATGTTGAAAGATGATGAAAAACGAAAGAGACAAATGGTGATTCCTTTAATTGGCGTCATGTTGCTCTTCTTTTTATATTTTTGGAAGACAGACATCCTCTTATTGTTACCAATGATTATCGTTGGACAAGTTCCGCTCCTGTATCACGCTTGGCATCGCAAAAAGTTACTTCTTTCATTTAATGAGAACACACGTTACCAACAACTCGTGCGTTCCGAGTTTGCATCTAAATTTGCTCAGCCGCTCCTTCTTCTCATGCTGATTGCCAGTGTAGAGCTTGAATGGATTACATTACTTACATTTATCATCGCAGCTTTTATCGGAATCCTGAGCTTGTTGATTTTAAGTGTTCGCTTCGACCGTAAATTAAAAGAAATCGATCCGTTACACGTGACGGGTGTTGAACTCGGTCATGTCCAGCTGCAACGGAAAAAACGAAAAAGTGAAGCGTGATGAATAAACAAGAGCGTCTCCCCAAAATGGTCGAACAGGATCTCGACACACGAGGGATCAGCACACTATTTGGCATCATCGGCCTGTTTCTCTTTCTCGTTGTTTCGGTCATAAACGGTGTCACGGTGACGACGGTTGCCTTCTCTTTCCTCGTGACCCAATTGCCGATGCTTTATCAAGCGTGGCGACGGATGAAGTTGTTACGTACATTTAACGAAGACGAGGAATACCAACGTCTCGTTCGTCGAGAATTTCAAATCATCGTCGCCATGTTTGTGTCACTTGGTGTATTCACCTTCCTCACGTGGTTCGTATTCGATTCGATGCAAGAACTACTCGGTGTCGCATTGATTGGCATCATTCCGCTTCTCATCTTGTACGTGTCGATGGACCGTAAACTGCGTGAAGCGGACCCGGAGCATGTGACGAATCGGGAATTACGACGCGCACATCGAGAACAGAAACTCAGCCCCTGACACGCGTCAGAGGCTGAGTTTTTTCATGAGAACATCGGCAACGAGAAGACCGCAGACGACCATCCCGAGTGTATAGAATGTGAACCGGTGTCGTTCTCAAAAGGAGTCATTCATCGTGTCACCGCGACATCATCGAGCGGTGTGTCGACCATTCGCACGAACGCTTCGTCCGGATCGGTCGTTCCGGATTCTTTGAGCCAATCCTGAAAGTCCCCTTCATATAAAATACGTCCATCGTGTAGGAAGATGACGTGAGCATCGAGCTGAGCCAAGTCGTGCAATTGGTGTGTCGAGATGAGACATGTCTTGCCTTCGTCGACGAGGCGTTGCAGACGGCGCATGATTTGAATGCGGGATGCCGGGTCGACCCCGCTCGTCGGCTCATCAAATAAATAGAGAGAACGTTTGATTGAAGATAAGAGCGTCACGAAGAGCCATTTCTTCTCCCCGACCGACATCTTCCCGAGCTTCATCGTCCATAGATGTTCGAACAGTTCTTGTTCGCGAGAAGTTGAAAGGTTATTCATATACGATTCGAGTTTCTTGAAGTCGGGACGTTGCGACAGACGTCCGATGAAATAGGCGAAGTCTTTCCCCGTCAACTCATGATGGTTGTACATGAGTTGCGTCAAATAGAGCATGTCCGTCGTTGGAACGAGTTCGAGTGATGTCTTGTCGACCGGAAGTGCCCCGGTCATACAATCAAACAGGGTCGTCTTCCCAGCACCATTTTGTCCAATCAAAACGTTCAGTTTATTCGATTGCAGTGTGAACGAGACATCATCGAGAACAGGACGTGCCGCTTTCGGATAGCGATAAGTGAGTTGGTTTACGTGCATAAGAACCTCCTAGCGTGTGATGAGTGAGACGAGACTGAAGCGTTTCAACGCAATCGCACCAATGATGAAGTAACCAAGTATGGAAAGGAATGTCGCCCATACTCCGAACGAGAGCTCGACTTGAGTCGTCAGATGCAGCAACCCGAGCGCGAATTCGTGAAGCGCGTAGAACGGGTTGAGGAAGCTGAACCATTGATCAGGTGACTTGATTGCCAGTAAAAAGAGTGGGAACATCAGTATGTTCGCGAACGTCCCGAGACTCGATACTTTCACTGGAAGTGTCGTGATGGCGACACTGGCAACCGCGAACGGGATACTGCCAATCAATACGAGTAGAGACGTTGCAATCAACTTGAACGAGAAGAACCCGTGAACGAGCGTAACGACCGTTGTGAATAAAGTTAAGCTGATGGAGGCGAATAGAAGTTGCGCCAAGATGACGGCGATGACATATGTCAGTTTGTTGCCGGAAATCATCACGTACGTCTTCATCAGTCCGTATTCGCGCATGCGAGCGAGCTCCATGCCGACACCGTTCACATATGTAGCAAGAATAATATACACCCAGAAATAAGAGAGCCCTGGGTAGTATTCCGCTGTCGTTGCTTGGCGAATATCTGAAAATGACTGCGTCAAGGCGATAACGAGTGGGATTACGAATGTCCAAATGAATGGAACTTTATCCGTGACGACAACTTTGGCATACATAAAGAAATAACTTGTGATTTGATGCATCCTGTTCCTCCGCTTGTCTATTTGATTGTTTGTATCGTAGCACAATATACGGAAGGTTATTGGAAAAAGTTTCAAAAAAATAATCCCTCATATCGAATGAGGGATGAAAGAAAATCATTTCACTTTGTCACGTTTCGCAATCTTGTCGCTCACTTGCTGACCGCTCAATGTCACCATCGGCATGCCACCGCCCGGATTGACGGTTCCGCCGACGAAGTAGAGGTTGTGGTAAAGTTCACTCTGTTTCTTATGTTTGAAGCCGCCATTCCGATTCTTGTCGGCGACCGTTCCATAAATGGCACCTCGGTCCGATCCATACGTCCGCTCGATATCATGGGGCGTCCATACATCACGTGTCACCGTATGTTCACGCAAACCATCGAGACCCATTCGTTCCAATTTGTCGAGTACACGTTCTTCAAAAGCGGCGTACTCTTCTTCCGTGAACGGCACATCCTGGATATACGGAATGTGTGGCAAGATTTTGATGTTCTCATGTCCTGGTGGCGCTTGGGTCGGGTCGGTCTTGTTGACGTTGACGAGATAGATTGTCGGGTCGTCCGGAAGTTCATGTTTCTCAAAGATTTTATCCATCTGTTCATGCAAATTTTCGGAGAAGAAGAAGTTATGGTGCGCGAGTTGAGGATAGGCTTTCTTCACCCCGAGATGGAGGACGAATCCGGAACTTGCCGGTTCGTATTTATCGACGAGTTTGTCGACGTACTGTTCGTCCGCGTCGACCATCTTCTGATAGAACGGGATGACTTCCATGTTCGAGACGAAATAATCAGCGGAACGGAGACGTCCGTCCTCGAGCTCGATGGCGGTCACTTTCTCATTCACCGTATGGGCACGAACCACGCCTTCGCCGGTATGTAGCTTCACACCGATTTCTTCGGCGAGCTTCGTCAAGCCTTCCGCAAGCTTATGGGTGCCGCCTTCGACGTACCAACAGCCTTGGGCGTACTGCATGTAAATCATCATGTTTAAAACAGCGGGTGCGTTATACGGAGACGACCCGACATATTTGACGTAATACGACAGCATATCACGAAGATGCGGATTGCTGATGCGCTTCTTGATGGCGCTATACATCGTCGACGTCAAATCGAACCCAAAGAGCGTTGGGAAAATCCCCGTCTTCATGACCGCTTCTAATGGGGATTCAAACCCTTCGGCCAAGTATCCCTTCTCGGTCGTCTTATAGATGCGCGCTGCATAATTCAACAGTTCACGATATTCTTGCATGTCTTTTCGAGAGAGGGAAGGATTCGCCCGTTGCATTTGTTCGAGGTCATGGTAGAGGTCGAGGACGGTATCGTCCGGGAAGAAAGAGCGCCATTCGAGCTCAAGTCGTTTGATGGACACATAGTCTTCCATCCGTTTCCCGCTTCCGCGGAACAATTTGTCGAAGATGTGGGGCATCGTTAATATTGAGGGTCCGAGGTCGAAACCGAATCCGTCTTGTTCGAGCCGATTCACTTTCCCGCCAATGTGATCATTCTTTTCGTAGAGTGAGACGTCGTAACCTTTTTGAGCGAGTGAGATGGCTGCTGACAATCCGCCGAGCCCTCCGCCTATGACGATGACCGACTTATCCACTGATGGCATATATTCGCCGCCTTTCCGAAGTGTTATTTTCAAAAAACAGAATGAGTGCTACCTCTTCTATTCCCGTTTCTAAATGAAACGAACATGCATTTACGGATTTGCCACATCCACAAAGATGTCATCCCTGAATCGGAAAAAGTTTTGTATAGTTAGGCTAGAAGCATAGGACGGAGTCTAGATGAAGGTAGGAATTTAAGATGATCGTAAAAACAATCACACTTCACTTTGCGAACGGGGATGAAATCACCATCCCGTTTGATGATATCGAATCGTGTCGGATGCATGATATTCAAGACGGGATGCGTGTTGCGGCGGATGGACAATTGATCAAAGAAAAAGTGATGCATGGACTCGACCTCGTATTAAAGGATTCGGCGAACCAACTGGAATGGGATGGTCCAGGTAGACCGTTTGACCGTATCCTAGGCATGTCGGATTTACAACATCTCGCCTTCGAGTTTGAAGGAATGCGAGGAAAGTCATACCGCATCGCCTGGCATGATCTGGAGGCAGTACAGAACGCATACCAGACGACAACTGAAGCAAATGGGAACTTACACGTGCACGTTCGCGTTTCGTAAGTGAACGCCTCTCGTTTATCGCGAGAGGCGTTTATAATTTGTTTACAACTTGTGTTTATCCTTAACATATCAACAATAAGGAGGAACACAAGATGAACAAAAAAGTGAAATGGGGCATGGGGATTGGTGTGCTCGCCCTTACATTAGGAGCTGGAGTCTTCTTGATGCCGGATGCGACCGACTATAAAACGGAAGCCGTCGCGGTTGAGACGATTGAAAATCGTTACACGTTTGCGGGGCAGGTCACGGCAGTCGGGGATGAGACGACAGGTCGATTCATGGTCGATGAGCGAGATATCGGCAAAGTGAATGAAGGGGATGCGTTGACGATCTATGTGACGGCGCTCGACACCGAGGTAGATGGAACAATCGACGTCATCGCAGAGGAAGCTGAACCGATGACGACACCAGGCGCATCCGCTCGCTATGCGATGACCGTGACTTTCCCTGAGACAGACAATTTACGGAATGGGATGACGTTAGAAGGCAGTCTAGTCGTCGATCGCGCTGAAGATGCAGAGACCTTGTCGCTCGACAGCATCATGTTTGAGGATGAGGATGCATACGTGTATGTGCAAGGAGACGAGGGTCCGGTGAAACAACAGGTCGAGCTTGGGTTGACAGACGGAAGTCGAGTCGAGATCAAAGATGGATTAGACGAGACCGAAGTACTCTTACTCGATGAGACGACGAGTGGCGGGTTGATGCCTCCACGAATCGGAGGTGGGCAATGATGACGACACTCATCTCGGTCGAACAATTGACCAAATCGTACGGTGAGGGTGACAATCAGCAGACCGTATTACGAGGAATCGATTTAGAGGTGAAAGAAGGAGAGTTCGTCGCCATTTTGGGACCATCCGGCTCTGGAAAGTCGACACTCATGAACATCCTTGGTTGTCTCGATGGTTATTCGAGCGGTCGTTACCGGTTTGGGAACAAGGATGTGACCGGATTGTCCGAAACGGAGCTTTCTCTGTTTCGAAACGAACGCATCGGATTTATCTTTCAGCAATTCAATCTACTTCCTCGGTTGAGCGCTCGAGAGAACGTGGAACTTCCGCTCATTTATCAACGATCTTCAAAAGCGGAAAGACAGGAACGAACTCGACAGATGTTAGCGCGTGTCGGATTAGGCGATAAGATGGACCACTTTCCAAATCAGTTATCAGGTGGTCAGCAGCAACGTGTCGCTATCGCTCGGGCGCTCGTGACGAATCCATCGCTTCTTCTCGCGGATGAGCCGACGGGTGCGTTAGATCAAACGAACGGTCGTCAAATTATGGCGCTCTTTCACGAGCTACATGCGGAGGGAAAGACGATCATCATGATTACCCATGATATCGATATCGCCAAAGAAGCGACTCGTATCGTACATGTGCGTGACGGGAAGATTGAAAAGGAGGAACGGGTGCGATGATTCGAGAAAATATACGCATGGCTTGGTTGACGGTCATCAGTCACAAGATGCGCTCCTTCTTGACGATTTTAGGGATTGTCATCGGGACGGCTTCGATTATTGCCTTGATGACGATCATTTCCGGTGTGACCGATTCCATTAACGATGAAGTCGCGACGTTTGGAGCTGATCGTATGACCGTTCAAATCGGAGAGGATGGGAAATCCGGTGTCAGTATGGCGGACATGGATCGGCTCGAAGCCATTGAGGGGGTCGCCTCAATCTCCCCGACATTGAGTCAAATGACCGATGTATATGTATCGGGGCAGACGGAACAGCAAACCATTCTTGGGAAAAGTGAAGCGTTCTTCAAAGACGATTCGGTTGTCGCAACCGGGCGCGGATTGACACCACTCGACGTTAATCAACAGACGCATGTCGCCTTGCTCGGAGAAACGATTGCGAAAGAGGCGTTTCCGACATCCTCTCCTCTCGGGGAAGAGATCTCTGTTGGTGGGATTCGTTACATCGTCGTTGGAACGCTTGCGCCATCATCGGAATTTTCCATGTCAACAGACGAGGCGATCGTCATCCCTGTGACGACTGCACTGACGCAGTTTCATCAAGGGACGATTGCCACGTTCGACTTATATACCGAATCGGGTGCATCAGCTGTCGTACAGGATGAAGTGACACAACAGCTGACGACCGCATTCAATGGACGTGACGCCTTCACAGTAACGAGTTTTGAGGATGCGCTCGCTTCCATCGATCAAATCAATGCGCTTCTCAGTATGCTCCTCGTTGGCATCGCTTCGATTTCTTTACTCGTCGGAGGCATCGGGATCATGAACATGATGCTCGTTTCGGTGACCGAACGAACAAGCGAGATCGGACTGCGTAAAGCACTCGGTGCGACGCCTGGTAAGATTCGACAACAGTTCTTGTTTGAGTCCGTCCTGCTTTCGATGCTCGGAGGGCTCGTCGGTGTCTTATTTGGTGGACTGCTCGCCTTTGGACTGACGCTCGTCATGGGCGTACCGTTTACATTGGCAAGTTCAACCGTCGGATTGGCACTCGGTTTCTCTGTCATCATCGGAGTCATATTCGGCTACATCCCAGCCCGGAAAGCCTCGAACTTGCAACCGATTGAAGCGTTGCGAAACGTATAAGCCATTAGAAAGAAGGGGAAACAGATGGTCACCATTTTACTCGCAGAAGATGATGAGGCGCTCGGCGGTTTATTAGTCGATTATTTGACGGTGGCCGGTTATCGTGTCCTTCATGCAAAAGATGGAGAAGAAGCACTCGATTGGCTCGACCGTGAGCCAATCGATTTGCTCATTACCGACGTGATGATGCCACGGTTGGATGGACGTGAACTGACGGGACAATTACGTGACGCCGGGTATACGCTCCCGGTGCTTATGCTGACGGTCCTCGATGCGATGAATGACAAAAAGAGAGGGTTTCATGCCGGAGCGGATGACTATGTCGTGAAACCGATCGATCTCGAAGAACTCGAATTACGAATTGAGGCATTGTTACGACGAGCGCGCATTCATCACAGTCATCAGATTCAGTTGAACGACTGCGTACTCGATGAGACGACGATGACGTTAGAAACGACTTCTGAGACGATCGAACTCCCTCGCAAAGAGTTTGAACTCCTCTATTTTTTGGCGACGCATTTGAATCAAGTCTTCACCCGGCAACAACTGTTAGACCGGATTTGGGGATATGAGACGGAGAGTGAGACCCGAACGGTCGACGTCCATATTAATCGACTGCGTGCGCGTCTTAAGCCGATTGATGCATTTCAGATCAGTACGGTGTGGGGACTCGGTTATCGATTGGAGCTGAAAAGATGAAACGATTTATTAGTACCATCTACGGACGATTTTTAATGATTTTCTTCGGACTCTTGTTGATTCCAATCCTCTTGACGTTCACGATTTTTTTGACCTTTCAGTTCAATGCACTGAAGACACAAGTCGAAGAAATGTTGGTAGACCGGGCCGACAGCATGCAGATGGCCTCACAAGATTACGGTCTAGCGTCTGATGCGGTCTTGGACCTCTTTGATGACGCGACACTGAATGCCCAGACGATGCGTTATGACCGTGCGGAATGGAGCGTTTCGGAACGAGCGACATTAGAACGGGGTGAAGTGCTGTCACAGACGGACCGTCTTCCACAAGTCGCTTTTTTACTCGACGAGACCGTGGTCACGTTGTCTCCGAACGCAGACGAGAATCCGATTTCAATCTTCCGTGACGTGTCGTTACAGACCTTGTTCCTGACAGCACTCATTTCAAGTGTTCTCATTCTATTCGCAGTTCGACTGATGACACGACGCATCGACCGTGTCACGGATGCCGTCAACCGTGTGACCGCTGGAGACCTATCGGTGCGGATTCATGACGTAGCAACAGATGAGATTGGAATGCTCGCGAAGCAGTTCAATCAGATGACCGAGACGCTTGAAACGAATGAAACGAAGAATGAGGAATTGGCATCCGTTATGGCACATGAATTTAAGACGCCGGTCGCTTCGATTTTAGGGTATGCCACGTTGTTGAAACGGGGAGGACCTTTTGAAAAACAAAGTGAATATGTCACGAAGATTGAGCGTGAAGGGAAACGACTATCGCGCTTGTCACAAGACGTGCTCCGGCTGGCGAAATTAGACCACACGATTGTCGGTCTACATGCGACGGAACTGTCTCTCAGTGAGCAGATCCGGGAGGCAATCTTATCCTTAGATTCAGAGATGACACGCAAACGAATGAACCTAGATTTGACTATGGACGAAGTCGTGATGAAGGGTGATGCTACACTTCTTCAGCAAGTTTGGATCAATCTACTTCAAAATGCTGTCGAATATGCATATGAAGAAAGTACACTGCATCTTCTGGTGGAAGAGGATGCGACGCACATCACGTGTGAGATTCGAGACGAGGGAGAAGGCATGACACCTGAACAAGTGGACCGGGCGTTCGAACGCTTTTATCAGGCCGACACATCTCGTCATCGCAACGGTTCAGGACTAGGGCTAGCCATCGCTCGTCAAATCGTACAGTTACATGGTGGAGAGATTACATTATCGAGTGAGAAACAGATTGGGACAACGGCGAAGGTCGTCTTTCCAAAGGAGGACAGGTAAAGCACCTGTCCTTATTTTCGTAGATTCACACCGCCGGCAACGAGCGGTCCTTCATAGGTGATCGTATAGATAATCCGGGCGATGTCTTCCGCTGTCTCTTCCGAAGACGGATTGTTTAACCACTCATAGATGACGCCCATGTGAGCTGAAGATAAATAGGCGACGAGATATGGAGGCGGGACCATCATCTTGTCCGGATCAAACAAGGTTACCGGGGAGCGCTGAAACAAGGCAGCCTGCATAAATTTTCGAAGTTTTGCCTGGAACGTCGGATCTCCATTTGGTCCGAGGAGCGGCTTCATGATGATTTGATTGTCTTCGATGAAGCGGATGAACGGGACGAGATAATGATACGAGTTATCAGTTCGCTCGTCTCCAAAGATGTGCGGGAGATGATGAATCAACTTCCGTTCAGCCTCTTCAAAGATCTCGTCGACGCATTTCTCCATCAACTCGAACTTATCCACATAGTGACTATAAAAGGTTCCCCGATTAATACCGGCCCGTTCAGTCAATTGCTTGACGGTGACGGCTTCAAATCCCTGTTCTTCAATGAGACTAAAGAAGGCATCTTTGATCAGCTTCTTCGTTCGGATGACGCGTAAGTCAGTTTGTTCCATATTATTTCTCCTTTTCCTCAACACATTCATTGCATCTGTCGGAAAACCGACACGATGACCGATATTGACGATTGTTGCCACCGTGAACGGGGTCTATACTGAACATATAAACCAACACGGTGTCGATTATCTTGAGTATACACGAGGAGGCGCCGAAAAGGAGTGACAGAAATGAACATTCAACTGCAACACGTCGACAAGTCGTTCGGTGACCAGCTCGCCATCGACAACATCGACTTCACCATCCCATCCGGAGAGATTTGCTGTTTGCTCGGACCCTCTGGATCGGGGAAGACAACCCTCATCCGACTCATGATCGGCGCCCTCGCACCGGACAAAGGAAGTGTCCACATCGGCGAAACGAAGATGCCAAACATGGACATGCTCCAACAAATCGGATTTATGCCGCAGAACGATGGCTTGTACGAAGACTTGTCGGCCGAAGCGAACCTCGCCTTCTTCGGGTCGATTTATAAGTTAGGGAAAAAGGCGCTCCAAGAACGCATCACCGAAGTGCTCAACCTTGTCGATTTAACGAACGACCGGAATAAGCTCGTCCGCAATTTTTCAGGCGGGATGAAGAAACGCCTGTCCTTGGCTATCGCCATTTTGCATAAGCCAGACGTGTTGTTTCTTGATGAACCGACGGTCGGAATTGATCCGATCTTACGTCGTCAAATCTGGGATCAGTTTCAGGTGATTCGGAGAGAAGGGACGACCATCATCGTCTCGACGCACGTCATGGATGAAGTGCTCGAATGTGATCGAGCCGCGCTCGTCTATAATGGACGGTTGATCGCCTATGACCATGTGCAAGATTTGCTCGACCAGACCGAGAACGGTCGCGTCGAAGAACTGTTCTTGATTGCTGGGAAAGAGGAGGTGGGTGACCATGCGTAACTTAGCAAAGCGTGTCATCTTTCAGACGTTGAATGATAAACGAAGCGTCGCCTTGATTTTGATTGCGCCACTTCTCATTTTGACACTCGTCTACTTCTTACTTGGGGACTCGGATTATGTGCCGACTGTCGTCCTGGCCGACAGTGCACCCGAACAGCTCGTCGATGCGTTCGAAGACGAAACGCTCGAAGTGGAACAGGCATCGTTCGATGATCCAACAGTATATATCGAAGACAATGAACATGTCGATGCCGTGTTTGAAATGAATCAAGAAGGAACGACCATCACGTTACGCGAACCTTCGACGAAGTCGTCGAAGGCGGTTGGTGAGATTCAAGATGCGTTGACGACGCTCAATCCCGCAGCCGAGATCGATACGTCATTCGTCTACGGGAAAGAAGGACAGTCGACGTTCGATTCGTTCGGGTTTGTCTTCCTATCCCTCTTCTCGTTCTTCTTCGTGTTCATCCTATCGGCGATGGCACTCGTCAAAGAACGGAGTGGCGGTACGCTCGAACGACTGTTGATGACTCCGATCAAGCGAGGGCAAGTCATTTTAGGATATACACTCGGGTACGGGACGTTTGCGGTCGTCCAGTCGATTTTCATCGTGCTCTATTCGATTTATGTGCTAGGTCTGTCTTCGCTCGGGAATATGGCGTGGGTCATGTTGACGATGCTACTCATGGCGGGTACGGCGGTGCTCTTCGGGGCGACCATCTCGGTGTTTGCCCGATCGGAACTACAAGTCGTACAGATGATTCCGTTCACTATCATCCCGCAAGTGTTCTTCTCGGGACTCATCCCGCTCGACTTGATTCCATACGGACTCGGGAACTTGAGTTACGTCATGCCAATCTTCTACGGAGCGACAGCAATCAAGGAAGTCATGGTGTACGGAAGTGGCTTTTCAGGCATCTGGATGTATTTACTCGGTCTGATTCTTTATGCAGGTGTCTTATATCTCTTAAACATGCGAGCGCTCGGGAAATACAGAGGACACTAAGTTAAAAGGACAACACCCAGTCTTGAAACTGTTGAAACGCCGGGATTTTATTGGCCAGTCCGATGACGAGAAACCAAGCACCGGTATAGAAGAAAGCAGAGATGGTCGTATAGAACGCATACGTACGAAGTTTGAGCGATGTGAACCCGGCGATGTAATGGAGCGGGTGCCGAAGGCCGGGAATAAAATAAGAAATCATAATGGTGCGTGCCCCGTATGTTTGATAGAGCGCCTCGGCTTTTTTAAGATAACGAGATTCGCGTTGTCGCACGGGTAGGATACGATGAAGCCCTTTCCCGATTAAATAGAACCAGCCGAACGTGAGCGTGAAGAGAATCCAGGTGGAGACAAATAAAAGCCAACTTGGGACAAAATCATCCGCGACCGTCAGATGGGTGATCATTAAGACGTCGTCAGATAATGGGGTAAACATGATGCCGATGGCGAGCATGGCATAATGTATGATCATTTCCATAATAAATTCACTCCTTACCTTGTCTAGTATTCACTCGCAAGCGTAAGGAGTTTTTAGTATTCTCTTAAGAAATCTTAAGAAGTTGGAAAGGAAGTGCCGTTACTGAGTTTGTTACACTCATTAATAGAGGAAATGAATGTAGTTTACTAGTGAAAAACGAGGAGGAAAGAGATGCGTTCACAACCCGTCATCTGTATCGCTGACGACGATGAAGCGATTCGAGAATTACTTGCTATCTATTTAAAAAATGAAGGATATGCACTCCGATTTGCGAAAAATGGACAAGAAGTGCTCGACCTCGCGTCGACCGAAACGATCGATTTGCTCATTCTAGATTTGATGATGCCTGTCATGGGTGGGATTGAAGCTTGTATTGAGATTCGAAAGACGCAGTTTATGCCGATTTTGATGCTCACAGCCAAAACGAGCGACTTGGATTTGATGCAAGGCATTTCCGTTGGAGCGGACGATTACATCAAAAAACCGTTTAACCCACTTGAAGTGACGCTACGTGTCAAATCGTTACTCAGACGGTATCGTGATTATGGGTCAGATCGAGCAGACCTCACGAGTACACTCGTTTTTGAAAATGTGACACTTGATTTACAGACGCGACAATGTCGAAAGGATGAGATGTTGATTCGACTTACACCGAAAGAGTTTGATATTCTCGCCTATTTTATGCGTCATCCAAATCAAGTCCTAACAGTCGAACAGATTTACGAGGCGGTGTGGGGTGAGGCAGCATTTGAGGTCGACAACACAGTGATGGTCCACATCACAAAAATCCGAGAAAAGTTAGAAGACACACCACGAAAACCGACCATTATCAAGACGGTGTGGGGCGTGGGGTATCGATTATGAGACGGAGACAATGGGATCGCTTGCTAGTGAAGTTGATTGGTATCATTTTAGTCAATGCATTGATTGCGACGATTGCTTTTTTAATCATGGGCTATTCAATCAGTTTATACTACATTGAGAACGAAACAACACCAGATCCGCTGACGTCCAATCTTATGTTTTTAGGGGTGACGTTCATTGTTATTTTGATCTTTATTATTGGATTTTCACTGATGATGCGGAAAACACTTCGAAAAATCACGTATTTATCGAGTGAGATTGAACAGATTGCAAACGGTGACCTCGGTCGAACTGTCAAAGTGGAAGGTCGAGACGAAATCGCGTCGCTTGGAGAGAGTGTGAATCGGATGTCAGCTCAATTAAGTGAATTATTTGAGAAGGAACGGGCGCATGAAGAAGAACGGAACCAACTATTCTCCAACCTGTCGCACGATTTGCGGACACCGCTCACGAGCATCAAAGGCTATACGCAACTCCTGCAAATGAATCGGGAACTGACGCTTGCAGAAAAAGATCATTTTCGTATTCTAAATGAAAAAACGGATCAGCTTGAACATTTGCTAGATCAGCTGATGAACGTAAACCGACTCTATGCCCCACATATGCAACTAAAGAAACAGAGACTCAACCTGAGTCTATTGACGACGCAACTTATCCACGAGATGGAGCCGTTGTTTAATGAGCGAGGTCTTCATTTACAGACTTCAATCAGACCAGATATATGGATGGAAGCGGATCAAGAACAGCTCATTCGCGCTTTTGAGAACCTTTTATCGAACGCATGGAAATATGCGGAGCAACCGAGTCCGATTCACATTGATCTCCAGACCAGGGAGGATATGCTTGAGTGGTCCATCTCGAATGCGACAACGACTGAAACGATTGAGTCCATTCCTCATCTGTTTGATCGCACATATCGTGTCGATTCCTCGAGAGGGGTCACGCCAGGTGATGGGTTGGGTCTATCGATTGCCCGCCAAATCATTTTATTGCATGGTGGACGGTTGACGGCCGCACCGCTAGAGGGTCAGGTTATTTGTTTTCGGGTATCGTTACCGATGGAATGAGATATCCCATTAAGATTGTATCGAAGTGCTGTCCATCAATAAGCTTATCGTCCCGTAATCGGCCCTCGACTTCGAAGCCGTAGCGCTCATAGAGTGCTATGGCTTTTTTATTTGTTTCAATGACACTTAAAGTGACTTTATGAAGGCCTTCCGTTCGCGCCCAATCGAGAACATATCGTAAAATAGCTGAACCTAAACCGAGTCCCCAATGCGCTTGCAGAATTCCAACTCCAAATTCGACAGTGTGGGATTTTCGAGCGAGCACACTACCTTCGCAGCGGGCAAACCCGACAATTTCCCCATCGACTTCTGCTATAAGAAATAGTCGATTCATGGTATTCAAATCAGAATCGATTAGAAATTGAATGGCCTCCTCACTCAATACACCTTCTCCAGGTTCGCGGTCTAAATAGTCCGTCTCTTGATCGATTTGCAGACGAATGAAAGCGAGGGATTTCGCGTCGTCTTGTGAGGCTTGACGAATGGTACAGTGTTGTTCGTTTCGTATGTATGAAATAGGGTTCATGATATCCTCCTTTGTAATATCGGTCATAAAAAAAGCACTCGGACCATTGTCCGAAATGCTCATTAGCGTTTGAGTAACAACATCACGCCGGTCACGAATAATGCGATTCCGCTCGCGAGTCTAACTTGTTTGCACGTCACGTTCTTTCACCCCTACATTTCTTATCTGTTTGCTTTAGCGACACGTTTTGGTATTTTCGACATTTCTTGATAAATCGAAAGAATCTCGGTCCCGTAATTTCCTTTCGGCTGCATGGCCCACTTTTGGTGAAGAGATGGCCACGTCGTTGCAGAGCCTCGCTTGACGAGATGGAAGCGTGGGTCGACTTGTTTCGTATTCAGTGCATCGTGTGAGGCGTATGCCTTTAGATGCTGAACTTGAGCAGTCACGCCTTGATGCGGTGAACGGAAATAGTGACCTTTTACGCCATTCCCAGTCGTCCCGATTCCGGAATAGTTATGTTGTTCAGGGAGTACATCGCCACCATATCGAAAGTAGCCTGTCTCTTTCAGTGCTTGAGCGAACGCGACATCCCCACGAACACCTTCCTTAGCGCCGATGATGACGAAGAGGTTCGCCAAGTCTTCGACCGACGTTTGTACTAGCCGGACATCACGAGGATTCTTCTTTTTTACGTAATCCGCCATTTGTTGCGGAGTCAAAGCCGATACTCCCATAATAGCACGATTCTGCTTCTTCGGGGCCGCCTCAACGATTGATCCAGTCGAGAGAAAAGAAGATGTGATCAGAAGAAATACAATCATCAAGCTAAACACTTTTTTCATCATATGTACCCTCCTAAACGAATCATATCCATTGAGAAATAATACCATATTAGGATTAAATTTTAATTTCAGATTTATTTATGAAGGAAATGAGAAATTAAAAAAAGCCGCTCTGAATTCAACATTCAAAGCGGCTTCTCAACATTTAATTTGCTTGTTTCAATTCTTCAACAGTCTCTACTTGATCATCGAACTTCCGCACATCCACTCGTTTTACGAAGAACGCAAGGACGAGCGCCAAGAGGTTCATCCCAAGTGCGACATAAAATGAATATTGAATCCCAGATAAGAGGGCTTGCTGAGTGATGGCACCCATCGAACTCTCTGTGAGTGTCGCAGGATCGACTCCTGTCATCAATGATTCAGCCTCCGTACGTGTCACCGAGTTCATGATGGTGACGAGGACTGCCGTACCAATCGCGCCAGATACTTGTTGGGCCGTGTTGTTGATGGCCGTTCCGTGTGGATTGAGGCGAGTCGGTAACTGGTTAAGTCCATTAGTCATAATCGGCATCATAACCATCGACATCCCAAACATACGCAACGTGTACGTTAAGACGATGTACGTGTAGGTCGAATCGAGTTGGACGTTTGCGAGCATATATGTTGATACCGCGGTGATTGTCAGACCGGTAAGTGCCAATAATTTTGGCCCGAATCGGTCAAACAGTTTACCCGTGATCGGTGACATGATTCCCATGATGATCGCACCAGGGAGAAGCATGAGCCCTGAATCGAGTGGTGAGATGCCACGTACGCTTTGGACGTAAGCCGGTGTCAAAATCATACCGGAGAACATTGCGACCGCGTTGACCATCGCAATGACTGACGCGAGTGCGAACATCGGATGTTTGTAAGCACGCAAGTCGAGCAATGGTTTTTCCATATGAAGCTGGCGGTAGATGAAGGCGATCAACGAAATGGCACCGACAATCATCGTCGCCAAGACGATTGGATTATCCCAGCCGTCCGAACTTGCTGAACTGACACCGTATAAAATCCCACCAAATCCGAGTGTCGATAAGACGAGTGACAAGTAGTCGAGAGATTGGTCTTTATTTTGGACCATGACGTTCTCTGCTTTCCAAACAGCGAGCGCGAGACCGATGATCGCGAGCGGTAAAATCATTTCGAATAAGACGCGCCAGTCATAGTACTCGACGATATAACCGGAAAGTGTCGGTCCAATCGCAGGTGCCGAGATCATGACAAGTCCGAAAATCCCCATCGCCATTCCCCGTTTTTCACGCGGGAAGCTGACGAGCATGACGTTCATTAAGAGTGGTCCCATTGTTGAGGCACCGATGGCTTGAATCATTCGACCGCTCAACAACCAGCCGAAGTTCGGCGAGAAGGCCGCGATAGCCGTACCGATGGCGAAGATGCTCATCGAAGTAATGAACAAGCTTCGGTTTGAAAAACGAGTGATTAAATAGGCGGATGCCGGAACGAGCACCCCCGTCACGAGCATAAAGCCGGTCGCGAGCCATTGAACGGTCGAGTAGTCTGCAATTTCGAGATCGACCATGATCGATGGGAGCGCGACGTTCAGTAATGAGTTGTTTAAAAATGCGATGAATGCACCCGCAAAGAGCACCGCCAACATGACGTAAGGCGGTTTCTTTTGGAATTCTGGTTTCATATGGATGGCTCCTTTATTTTCTAAATAGTTATGTGTTTGTAAGTGTCGATGAAATGATTTTATACCCGTTGTATAAATAAAGCAACCATTTTGTACTATTAGTCTAAAAAGGTTTTCGGTGCTATAGTAAAGGTACAAACTAGACAGAACGGAGTTACGAAAATATGAAAGAGAAAAAGAGAAAAGTTGCCGATATTGCCATGTCTCTCTTCATCGAAAATGGGGTACAGCACACATCGGTGCAAGAGATCATCGACCGCGCTAATATCTCCAAAGGGACGTTTTATAATTACTTCTCATCGAAGACGGATTGTGTCGCTAGTATCCTCGAGAACTTACGATATGATGCAGGGCAACGCCGAATCGAAATGCAGATGGGGCGGGATAAGCGAGATCGTGACGTCTTCATCGAACAGATTTCGATATTGATTCAATTGAACGAAGAGCGGAACTTGCACGCGTTATTTGAATCGATCATGTCGTCGAACGAGAATGAATTGAAGAAGCTTGTACTCCAACATCGCATTTATGAAATCGAGTGGATTGCGATGCGTTTGACGGAAATCATCGGAGAGTCCGTCAGACCGTATTCGATGGAATTGACAGTGCTCTTCAACGGAATGTTGCAACATATCTTGTTTACGAACCGCATCACGAATGCTGCCTACTCTCCTCAAAAAGTCGTCCGAAGCTTATACACGTATGTCGAATTGATTGCCGCTCGGATGATGGAGACAGGAGAGCACGTCTTGAACCCGGTCACGGTCGATCAAATGCGTGGGACGACAGATAAACATCTCATAACAATCGAAGAATTGATCGAGATGGCTGCTCGCATCGAAGAGCATGTCGACATGACGGAAGAACAGCGAGATTTGTTCGATGCGATTTCGTTCGAACTTAAACAAGAGCGTCTCCGGAAAATCGTGTTAGAGCAATTGTTAAAGCCATTCCAACGGCTATTTAAAGGCGTGACAGGCGAGACAGAAGTACAAAAGTTCACGAATCTCGTGTGGTTGTATACGCGGACACATTAAAAATCATCCAATATTTCTGGATGGTTTTTTATTTTTCGATATAAAAGATAGAACAATTGTAGGTTCGTATGGGAAATATGGGTAATAATTAGTGATGGATAATGTTGAAGATGAAAGCGATTGAAGATGGGAGGAATTGAATATGCTAGAAAGTGTGATTGCATTTACTGCAATCGCTCTACTAATAGGTGGAGCGGCATATGGTCTCTATTCTGTATTTCGTTATTTTATCAAAAAGGATATCACTTCATTCCCTATCATATTAGGGGGCTCGATTTTTCTCGCAGGTGTTTGGTTGATCTTCATACTCGGAATTCTTGAAACAAATAATCAAGAAGCGGCTACTGATTTTGAAGAAGAGAGCACAGTAGCAGTTACAGAGGACGAGAGTGAACCTGAACCGGTAATTGAAGAAGAGGTCGAAGAAGTTCAAGAACCTTCTGTGGAAGAGTTTTTACAAGACGTTCAGCCTGAGGAACCAATATCGAACTATAAGGAGTACATGGAATTTTATGAATTACAAATTAACCGAGGATATACTGCTTATGGTCTAGAGTTTGATGAAGTCACAATCGAGAATCGAAACATAATCGTGGTATACGACGCAGACTCAATTATCGAAGTAGGTGTGAATAAAGATTTAGATCAAGTAAAAAATGATCATGTCAAAAAGATTCAAGAAGATTTAACGACAACAATAGAGGGTTCATCAGATATGGGAACTGATGCAATTCAGCTTGAAAGAGGGTTTGCTGTTGTAGCCAGTACTTACAATGGTTCAAGTAATTTTGCAGTGACACTTCAAAATGATCAAGGGGAAATGATTGATTTACTAGTGAATGAAATAGGAAACTATTCAGGAAAGAGTTTTGTTTGGATTGAGGATGCAGGGGATTATTACTTAAATATAAATGGCAATCAAGGTAATTGGACAATTAATGTTATGCAATATCGACCTCTTGAAATAGAAAATCTACCAGGTGCTATAAAAGGAAAAGGTGACGATGTAGTCTTTTTTGAAATTGATAAAGGGTCTTATCAAATTTCGTTTTCGCATAATGGGGATTCTAATTTTGCAGTGAACGTCAACAAGGTTGATTTGTTAGTGAATGAAATAGGGAGTTATGAAGGGTCTCAACGCTACTCCTTTGAAGAGTCTAATGTATATGTGTTTGTCGTAACGGCAGATGGAGACTGGACCATCAATGTTAAGGAATAATATAGCTTGTACACAGGTATGACAAAATTCTTCCCTTTACAGTAATATAGAAGAAACAAGGAATGGAAAAAAGAATCAAAAAGTTTCCTCGAAAAAGAATTGATTCCTACAAATCCATACGCTACAATCAAATTACCGAAAGCGCTTTCGGGAAGAGGAGAATGACATGGGTACGATTTATGATTTAGCCAAAAAAACAGGATTCTCAATCACGACAGTGTCTAAAGCGTTGAACAATTATAAAGACGTGAGTGACAAGACGAGAGCGAAGATTCTTCAAGCCGCTGCTGAGATGGACTACTTGCCGAACGCACATGCCCAGTCGTTATCGACGAAAAAATCATGGGCGATTGGGGTCATGTTCTCAGAGGCGAATGAAGTCGGGATGAAGCACCCGTTCTTTAACGGAATCATCGAAAGTTTTCGTCACGCGACAGAGGAGCAGGGCTACGATTTGATTTTCGCCTCGCGGAATCTGCGCAATCGTGACATGAGTTACCTCGAACATTTTAAACACCGTGCGGTCGACGGCATCGTCGTCATCTGTTCGGACCGAATGGATGAGCAAGTTCAAGAGCTCATGCGAAGCGACATCCCGATCGTCGTCGTGGATATGGACAGCGCTAACTGTAGCGTCGTCTATTCCGACAACATCGAAGGAGCTCGTCTCGCCGTGAATTATCTCTATGAACTCGGTCACCGGAAAATTGCCCACATCGCTGGGGATGAGACGATTGACGCTGGAGCGGCACGGATCAAGGGATATGAACTTGCGATGCAAGAGCTGGACCTTCCGATTCGACCGGACTACCTCGTCAACGCCGGTTTCTTCTCGGTTGAGGAAGGCAAGCAAGCGATGGAACGATTGCTTGAACTAGACGATCAACCGACTGCAGTCTTTGTGGCCGGGGATCAAATGGCAATCGGTGTCATAGAAGCCATTCACGAGCACGGTCTTCATGTCCCAAATGACATCTCTGTCATCGGATATGATGACATTGAAATGATTCAATACATCACGCCGAAACTGACCACGATTCGCCAAGATACGGACGAAATCGGAGAAGCGGCAGCAGAACTTTTACTTGAACAAATGACCGCGAAAGAGCGACTCACTGAACGTCGCGTCATTCCGGTACGCTTAGTCGAACGGGCATCCTGTGCACCGGTCAAACAGTGATTTATAGCCAATGATGTTTCGAAGTCGCTCTCTTTTCTTCAGTGGATGGAGAGGGGAGCGCGATTTCGAAAGTCATTTTTGAAAGAAATCGAAACCGCTTTCGATATTTTATTTCGATCACAACGAAAGCGCTTTCGATGATTTTAAACCTCTTTTTGCAAGCGCTTTCTACTATTACTTATAAAAAGGATGGGAACAACACATGCGTAAATTAGTCAGCTTACTTACACTCGGAGCACTTTCAGTTGGCGTCTTGAGCGGTTGCTCAGACAGCGAAGGCGGAGCTTCTGAATCAAAAGATGACGTCTTAAAAGTTTGGTCATTTACGGACGAATTAAAAGAACCAATTAAAACATATGAAGAGAAGAACGGTGTCAAAGTTGAATTGACTATCGTCCCGATCGCGGACTATCCAACGAAATTGAAGCCAGCACTTGAGAGTGGCGTCGGCGCACCGGACGTCTTCACGGGAGAAATCGCATTCCTTAAACAATGGGTTGATGCAGGTTATTGGGAAAACCTTTCGGACGAGCCATACAGTGTCGATGAAATCGCAGACAACTACGTCCCGTACGTGTTTGACCTCGGGAAAGATAAAGATGGAAACGTTCGCGCTCTTTCATGGCAAACGACACCAGGTGGCGTTTACTACAAACGTAGCTTAGCAAAAGAAGTACTTGGTACAGACGACCCGACTGAAATCGGTGAAATGATGAGCTCGATGGACGGTGTCTTCGAAGTTGCTGAGAAGATGAAACAAAAAGGATACAAGATGTTCCCAGACGAAGGTGCGATCCGTTGGTTCTCACAAGGAGCAAACCCAGAAGCGTGGGTCAACGATAAAAACGAACTCGTCTTGACAGAAGATAAGATCAACTACATGGACTATGCGAAAGAACTTCGTGAGAAGCAATATACTGCGCTCGCACCAGAATGGTCACCATCATGGTTCGAAGGAATGGATAAGCCAATCAAAGTGAAAGAGAACGGAAAAGAGACAGAGACACAAGTCTTCTCATACGTCCTCCCAACATGGGGTCTCCACTCTGTATTAAAAGAGAACGCGAAAAAGTCTGCAGGTGACTGGGCTGTCACAAGCGGACCAAGCCCATACTTCTGGGGCGGTACATGGCTCGGAGTCTATGAAGGATCGAAAAACAAAGAAGCCGCTTACGACTTCGTAAAACTCATGACACAGGATGAAGAATTCTTGACAGAGTGGGCACAAGAGACAGGCGATGTACTTGCGTTCAACCCGGTCACAGACAAGATCAAAGACGACTTCAGCGATGAGTTCCTCGGCGGACAAAACAACTATGAGTTCTTCCTCGATGAAGCAGATGAAATCACACCAGGTATCGTCACGAAATACGACCAACAGCTCGATACACTTTATGGTGCATCTGTCCTTCAGTATGTAGAAGGGAAAAAGTCAAAAGAAGAAGCGATTGAAGAGTTCAAAAAACAAGCGAAGAACGCTTACCCAGACATCGTTGTAGACTGACGATGACCAACACGAGGGGGGAGCTCCCCCCTCGGTTCTTATGGAAGGAGAAATACACGTGAAAAAACTAGATCGTTACGGCTATCTGTTCATCGCCCCGTTCTGGGTCGTCTTCTTGACATTCAGCATCTATCCGGTCCTCTTAACGCTTTATTATAGCTTCACGAACTATACGGGGAGCCCGGGTGAAGAGGTCGTCGGGTTTGCGAACTACACACGGTTGTTGACGGATACGTACTTTATCGAGGCGTTTTTCAACACCATCAAAATTTGGGGAATTAACTTCGTCTTGCAGATTGGATTGGCGCTTCTCTTGGCACTCATCTTCTCTGATCTTCGTTTGAAGTTAAAAGGACTCTCGTTCTTCCGCTCGTTCTTCTATCTTCCAAACTTGATCACAATCAGCTCGGTCGCGCTCTTGTTCGGTATTTTGCTCGACTGGCAGCACGGTTCACTCAACATGGTGTTGATGAAAATCGGCTTGATTTCGGATCCAATCAACTGGTTGGCAGAACCGGTGACGGCACAGTTATCCGTTTCACTCATTTTGACATGGATGTGGTTCGGTCACTCCTTCATCATCGTCATGGCGGGTGTATCAGGAATCTCGACAGATTACTTCGAAGCCGCTCACATCGACGGTGCAAACCGTTGGCAGATGTTTACGAAAGTGACATTGCCGCTCTTAAAACCAATTCTTCTCTACATCATGATCACATCACTCATCGGTGGACTTCAATTGTTCGACCTTCCGATGTTGATCACCGATGGAATCGGTTCACCAGACGGTTCATTGAACACGATGGTGCTTTACTTGTACAACCAAGCCTTCAAGTACAACAACTATGGCTATGCGTCAGCGGTCGCTTACGGCCTATTCTTGATCACGCTGATCTTCTCGGCGGTCGTCTTCAAGGGTATGTTCCGCAAAGAGCGCGCGACACAGAAGGGGGCGTAAGCAATGGAACAAAATGCGGAATCACGGCGAATGCTTCCAGATAGCGAAGCGCAGCCGAAACGGAAAGAGGAGCGTCCGCTTAAAGTAGCGCCGCCTTCTAAGAAAACAACGAATAAGCGATTCGCACGAGGTTTGATTTATACAGGGCTCATCCTTCTCGCGATCATCTGTTTCATTCCGTTCTTGATGATGATTGTCAACGCGACACGGACGAATGGAGAAATTATGGCTGGGTTCTCACTTCTTCCGGGGACGGCGCTCGCAGACAACTATGCGACGCTCAGCGAATACATTAACATTTGGAACGGCTTCAAGAACAGCTTGATCATCTCTGTATCGGTGACGGTCTTGTCTGGTTACTTCTCAGCCCTAACGGCTTACGGCTTTACGTTCTATAACTTTAGAGGGAAAAATGCGATGTTCATCTTCATGCTTGTCATGATGATGGTGCCAGCGCAACTCGGACTCATTGGATTCTATGAGATCTCAAAAACGCTCGGTATTTTGGACACGTTCATTCCATTGATTGTCCCAGCGATTGCAACACCGTTCACCGTCTTCTTCATCCGTCAATATACGCAAGCGACACTTCACATCAGTTTGATTGAAGCGGCACGGATTGACGGTGCGAGCGAGCTACGTATTTTCCACACAATTGCACTTCCAATGATGATGCCAGCGATTGCAACGATGTCGATTTTTACGTTCATCGGCTCATGGAACAACTACTTGATGCCACTTGTCCTCTTGTTCTCGCCTGAGAAATACACGTTGCCTGTTTTGATGGGCTTCTTGAAAGGATCACAAGTCGCAGAGAACCTTGGCTCGCTTTACCTGGGCATCGCGATCTCGGTCGTACCGATCATGATTGCCTTCTTGTTCCTCTCGAAGTACATCGTCAGCAGTATTTCGGCAGGTGCTGTCAAAGAATAAATATAGAGAAAAGAGGAAAACACTATGCATTTTAAGAAAGACTTCGTATTCGGGACAGCCACGTCCTCGTACCAAATTGAAGGCGCACATAACGAAGGAGGCCGTACTCCTTCCATCTGGGATATGTTCTGTGACATCGACGGGCGCGTGTTTGAAAAGCATAACGGTGATGTCGCATGTGACCACTACCATCGTTACGAGGAAGACATCCAGCACATCAAAAAGCTAGGTGTCGACACGTATCGATTCTCCATCGCGTGGCCACGCATCTTCCCTGCCAAGGGAGAGTACAACCCAGAAGGTATGGCGTTCTACAAAAACTTGGCGCTGCGTCTACGTGAAGAAGGAATCAAACCAGCCGTCACGATTTATCACTGGGACCTTCCAATGTGGGCTCACGAAGAAGGTGGCTGGGTCAACCGTGAATCGGTCGACTGGTTCCTCGATTATGCGAAAGTCTGTTTTGAAGAGCTCGATGACATCGTCGACTCTTGGATCACCCACAATGAGCCTTGGTGTGCCGGCTTCCTCGGCTACCACGTCGGTGTTCACGCACCGGGTCATCGTGACATGAACGAAGCGGTGCGCGCCGTGCACCACATGTTGTTATCGCACGGAAAAGCGGTCGAGTTGTTGAAGCGAGAGATGACGTCCACGACCCCGATCGGCATCACGCTCAACTTGTCACCGATGTACGCGAAGTCGGATTCTGCGAATGACCGTCTTGCGATGAACAATGCCGACGGGTATTCGAATCGCTGGTTCCTCGACCCGGTCTTCAAAGGTGAGTATCCGGTCGACATGATGAACTTGTTCTCCAAATATGTGCATAACTTCGATTTCATCCAACCGGGTGATATGGAGACGATTTCGACATCTTGTGATTTTTTCGGCATCAACTTCTATAGCCGTGGCATTGTCGAGTTCAACGCAGCAAATGATTTCTTGAAGGCAGACGCTTACTCGGACTACGAGAAGACGGGCATGGGCTGGGATATCGCCCCGAACGAATTCAAAGACCTGATCCGTCGTTTACGCTCCGAGTATACTGACCTTCCAATCTACATCACAGAGAACGGCGCCGCATTTGACGACGTGCTGGAAAATGGCGAAGTCCATGACGATAACCGGATCGACTACGTCCGCCAGCACCTTGAAGCCGTCTCTGACCTGAACGATGAAGGCATGAACATTCAAGGCTACTACCTCTGGTCGCTCATGGATAACTTCGAATGGAGCTTCGGATACGAGAAGCGCTTCGGTATCCTCTATATCGACTTCGAGACACAAGAGCGTATCTGGAAAGACAGCGCGAAGTGGTATGCCGGTGTCATCGCCGACCATAAAGCCAAACACGCAGATAGCGTCGAGGCGTAACATGCATCCATCCCTGCCGCTACGGGGATGGATTTTTTGTGTGGAATGCTATCTTTTTGGGAACGAGGATAGGGGAGGGATGTTCTATGAAACGTGAGTTTGCGACATACGAAGTGACGGGATATGACGACCTTGGGAAAATCAAATTCGTTCATTTGAGAGAAGGCGAGTTCGTGTTGCCAGTTGAGATCAAGGGAGATGACTTACGAAAAATCAAGAAGATGATGGAGCTCAATCCAGGTGTGACCGTGATTATTCATGCGGCGATTGATCAGAGACGGATGCGGTTGCTTGAAGTGGAGGGCTATTCGCTCCGGAAAGAGGATACGTAAAACGCTAGCACTGAAAAAGGGCTGGCGTTTGTTTACATAGATTGGGCAACGAAACACCAGGATAAATCTCACGATTCGCTCGTGATGACGCACAAAAGTCACCGACCATGAAACGGTTCGGTGACTTCGTTGGATTGACTGATGCGTTTGACTCGTTTCAATACGTCCCGTTTCGGTAAATTCGGGTAATCATGCTGAATGCGTTCGACGCAAGACACGATGGTTTCGGTTCGTAACAGGTGGATGATCTGCTGATCGATGGAATCAAGTTCAAGAGGTACGTCTTCTTTCGAATTCTCACGATTTAGCCAAAATGATGCACCGAATAAGTGTACGAATACAATCGCCATGACGGTGAGCGTCGATAAATCGATAGACGGAAAGAGTGTCAGTACGACGTATAGACTGATTCCGCTCACTGCTCCGTGCAGAATGGTGTCGATTAGACGCGGTACGTTCGCATGACCAAACGAGCGTAACGCTCCCGTTAACCCATCAACGAACAAACTGAGGATTGTCGACAATAGATAGAAACAACCGAGCATCGCGAGAGTCGATAAGATTCGGAACACTGTGTCTTCAAGCAGATAGATGATAATCAAATCGACGATCAATAGCGGGGCGAGGGCGAGCGCTAAAATCAATGCGCCCCAACCGAGTCCAGTCACAGCCTTCATGAGACATGTGCCCGATATCGTCCAAGTGCGATGATGGCACAGAAGAGACAGACCGTATGGATTACGACCCCGATAAGCATGGCATATGGCAAAATCGATTGGAAGCCAAGACCGAATGCGAGGGCGGCGCTCGATAAAATTAGAAAGCTCGGTGTATAGTTTCGGACGGTTGTTTTCTGCTTATTCGCATGTACCATAAAGTATCCCGCAATGAGTAAAAAGACAGGAAACAACATGATGGGGTAGACCGATTGAAGCAACAGTCCGAGTAATCCGGACAGACCAGCGATAACGGCGAATATAGAAGGATAGTATGCTTTCAAATTTCCAACTCCTTTACTCTTTTCCCTAAATATAACAGCCCTCCTCATTATTGAGAAGGGCTGTCGTTTTTGTTTCAGGCTGATGCTTGATCAGAGCCATCTTGTGCTTTCAATTCTTCACCGTACGAAACGCGGTCTTGAATGCGAACGAACGGAAGGTAGACGGCAACGGCCATGGCGATTGTTGCAATCTGTAAGAGGGCAGCGCGCCATCCGCCAATCAAGAATCCAGAGATGACTGGAGGTGTCGTCCATGGTACTTGAAGCGCGTTGAACGGCTCGACCCAACCCCAAAGGATGGCAAAGTAGACCATGAATGAAGCGATGGCTGGCACGACGACGAATGGGACGAACATGATCGGGTTGAAGACGATTGGCATCCCGAAGATGACCGGCTCATTGATGTTGAAGATACTTGGTGCAAGTGACAACTTCCCAAGCTGCTTCAAGTGTGCCGAGCGTGCAACGATTAAGACGGCAATGATGAAGCCGATTGTGATTCCTGATCCACCGAGTTTCGTGAACACGTCGAGGAATTGAATCGTAACGATTTTTGCGTTCTCGCCAGCGACGAGCGTACCACCAGCATCGAGGATGGCTTGGTTTTGAAGTGCATTCGCTGTGAGAAGTGGTCCCATGATTCCCATGAGGATTGCGGCACCGTGAATCCCACACCACCACATGACTGACATGAGCACCATGATGATGACGGCTCCAGCGAGTGTGTCTGTCAAGTTTTGAAGTGGTGCTTGAAGCACATCATAGATGACTTCTGTGAACGTACGTTCTGCAACCGCTTGGAAAATCGCAAACGTCGCAACGGCGAGCGAGATGATCGCTAAACCAGGAACAAGTGCAGAGAATGAGTTCGATACGCCTGGCGGGACACCGTCTGGCATTTTAATGCTGATTCCGCGTTTGATGAACTGCGAGTAGATGAATCCGACTGTCAATCCGACGAGGATGGCAGCGAGGACACCTTGTCCACCTGTCCATACTTTCGGGATAACCCCGGTAACAGTTTCTCCGCCTTCAGACAGGACAGAAGCCTGTGTGATGATGAGGAACGAGATGATTCCGAGGATACCAGCTGGTACGCCTTCGATTTTTTCATTCTTGACGTACGAGTAAGCGATTCCAAAAACACCGATCAAAGCAAGGATGTCAAACGTCGCGCCGACGACTTGCGTGAGCGGGAGTGACCAGTCTGCCCCGAATAAACCTGACATGAAGTCAGCCCAACCTGGAATCGGTAACGCCAGGATGAGAAGGAACAGCGACCCGATGATGGTCATCGGCATCGTGAGGATGAACCCGTCCTTAATCGCAAGGACGGGCTTGGCGTTCGCAAAACGAACAAAAGCAGGGGTGAATTTTTCAAATACTCTTTCTAAGCGGCTCATAGGGGAACCTCCTTATAGGTCTTCAGCGCGCGTGGCGATGATCTCTTTATACCAATGGAACGACTGTTTCTTCTTCCGTGCGAGACCATTGTTGTGGTCGACATAGATGAAGCCGTATTGTTTCTTATAACCGTTCAACCAGCTGAGTAGGTCGATTGCAGACCAAGCATAGTAACCTGCAACGTTGATGCCTTGTTGAACAGCATGTTTGACTGCACGAAGGTGTCCTTCGATGTACTCGATCCGTGGCGTGTCCATGATCTCACCGTCGACGATTGGGTCGACATCACCGAGACCGTTCTCTGTGATATAGATTTTGACGTCGCCGTAACGATCTTTCAGCATGTGCATCCCAGCGAGGAACGCTTCCGGTGAGATTTCCCAATCCCACTTCGTGTACACTTTGTCATCCATCTTGACCGTCTTGTAGACGCCATCGAATGATGGGTTACCCGGACGACCTGTCGAGTTCTCACGTCCACCGGCCATGACGAGCGCCGAGTCATTCTTCATGACGCGCTGCGGGCTGTAGTAGTTGAGACCGATAAAGTCGTTCATCGGAGCGGTACGTTTCAAGACGTCGAGTTCTTCCTCTGTCATTTCAGGAAGGAGACCTTGTTCATGTAAACCGTTCACGACGTACTCTGGATATTCACCTTTCAAGATCGGGTCATAGAACCAATGTGTCGCATAAGCGTTCGCATGCATTTCGGCAAACTTGTTCTCCTCTGCATCATCGATACTGAACGCCGGGTTGAACACGTGTGTGATCCCGATTTCGCCAGTGTGACCGTTTTGTTTGAAGAGCTCAACGGCACGGGCGTGAGCAACGAAGACGTTATGTGTCGTTTGGAAATATCCTTTGACGTCGCCTTCGATACCTGGCGGGTGTGCGCCTGTTAAGTATCCAAGTGAGCAGAAGATGACCGCTTCGTTGAACGTGATCCAGTGGTTGACACGGTCACCGAACGATTGGAAGCAAGTATCTGCGAAACGGACGAATGCGTCAACTGTCTCTTTATTCTTCCAACCGCCTTTTTCTTCAAGTGCTTGTGGGAGGTCCCAGTGGTAGAGCGTGACGAATGGGACGATGTCATATTTCAAACATTCATCGATCAAGTTGTTATAGAACTCGAGTCCTTTTTCATTCACTTCACCTGTACCGTTCGGGAAGATACGCGGCCATGAGATGGAGAAGCGATACGATTCGAGTCCCATCTCCGCCATGAGCGCGATGTCTTCTTTATAACGATGGTAATGGTCGACTGCGACGTCGCCGTTTGTGTTTTCAAATGTCTTACCAGGAATTTTCGAGAAGACGTCCCAGTTCGAGAGACCTTTCCCGTCCTCGTTCCATGCGCCTTCGACCTGGTAAGAGGCCGAAGCGGCGCCGAACAAGAAATTGTTAGGCATTTTCAAAGTCATCACCTCAGTTTATTTATTTACAAGTTTCAATGAGTGGTCTAATACTTTCGCACCGTTCATCATGCCGTAGTCGACTGTGTTGATGACGTCGATTGGAACACCTTTTGGTTCGCAGATTTGCTTCCCTTTTGAAAGGAGGTACTTCACTTGTGGTCCGAGAAGTGCAACGTCGATGTTGTCAACGTAAGTTTCCATCTCCGATTCTGGGTAAGCTGCGATTTCAGCTTCGATGCCACGTTCAGAGGCAACCGCTTTCATTTTTTCTACTAACATACTTGTTGACATACCTGCCGCACAGAAGAGTCCGATTTTAATCATTTTTGATCCATTCCTTTCAATTCGTTGATTTCGTTTTGCATATTCATCATATATCCAAGCATTTCTTTGACGAGAATCGTGTTCATCAAGTGATCTTGCGCATGCACCATGAGGACACCAACCGTTGCCGATTTACCTTGTGCTTCGAGCGTCACGAATTTCGTTTGAATCGCATGTGCTTCTTTTAATGTCGCGTCACCAGCAACGACTGCTGCTTCGGCTTCGTCTTTCTTTCCTTCTTGCATGAGGAGCATCGCTTGATGGTAGCTCGCTTTGGCGTCACCCGAGAGGGCGATGAGACCGAAAATATCTTCCGGTGAGATGTCGATTGTTTCAGAAACCATAATATCTCTCCTTTTTGTATGGATAACTAAAATTCATAGGTACAAATATTTTCTACACGTTGATAGTAGCACGAAAGCGTTTTCGTGTAAACCCTTTCTTTTCGAAAAAAATGCATAAAAAATGCGCACGAGAAAAGCATCTCTCGGGCGCGTTTAGGATTTGATGTTCGAGACTTTGAGCATTTTGACATGTTTAAAATGATGGATGGAACGAGAGACGTCGAAGATTTGTCCGTTCGTCAAATAGACGGTGTTGTCGACGATCAAGGCTGGATCATTCTCGTTCAGGTCGAGCAGGTCGGCGGACTCTGAATCTAAAAAGTCTGCGTAAATGACTCGGTCGGCGAATCCGATGGCAAGTTTTTGGTCGTTTCGTAAATACGTGTAGATCGACTTTTGAACAATGTTCTCATCCAAGTAGATGACGAGCTCTTTTCGGAAGTATGAATCCTCTACCGAGAACGGGTGGTCATCGACGAGACGTAGCCGCTTCACGAAGTAGACAGGTGTCCCGATCGGGCACTTCATACGTTCGGCGACCTCATCGTTCGCCTCCGTCTGTTCGAAGTGTAAGACGCGTGTCTCGACTTTTCGACCGCTGAAGTCACTTGTGAGACCTTGGAGTTTTTCTAAATTGATGTAATCACTATTGTAATGGTCACGGACGAAGACGCCGCTCCCTTGAACTTGATAGACGTATCCTTTGTTGACGAGGATCTCGATCGCTTTTCGTACCGTGTTGCGGCTGACGCCATACTTGTTGGCATACTCATCCTCGGTCAATAATTTATTCGTATGTTGGTAGACGTGATTGACGATGTCCGCTTCAATCTGACTCGCAACTTGCTTGTACTTCGGAGACATACAGTTCTACACCTTTCAAAAAAATTTGTGGGAATGAATTTGGTAACAGTATAGCAGATAACCTTTGTAAGCGGATACGTTTCGTTCGTCAATTGTTGAAAAAAGTCGAACGATTCAATGCTAGAATATTCGGAAAATGTGAAACAATGAGGACATAGAGTACGTATATAGGAGTAATGCATAAGAAGGAAAGGAAGTGCTCTAGTTGACTGAGGCACATTGGCATATGGAAGAAACAACATGGCGCAAGTCACACCTTCGGGTCGGCTATACATTATTGGTGTTTGTTGTGACGGCCATTATTTTATTTTTTTTCGGACGATATGTCTGGTTGACGATTCCGTTCGTCTTGATTGGAATGGCCATGATTGGATTAGACGTGAAGAAGTATCGGATGCGTCGTACGCATATGAAAGATCGAGATGTCGTGAAGTTACTAAAATGGAACCTACTGTATGATTTGATCAGTTCGGGTGTTCTCGTCTCCTTGATTTCGGCTCTGCTAATCTTTCAATATGACAGTTTGACGTTAGCGATCGGATTGCTCGTATGGGGAGCAGTCAGCGATCAGATGTCACGGATGTTTCAAAAGAGGTTAAATGAACGTGTTCCGCTGTTACATCAGTTAGATTTGGAGCGACGAAATCAATGATTAGACGCATGACAAAAGAAAAAGCATGGAAGCGTTTATTCGACCAATGGATATTCGGCCTGTTTGGAACATTTGTAGTACTGATGTTACCGATCAGTTTATTAACAGATGACCTTACGTGGGGCGTGCTATATATCGCCTGTGCGCTCATTCCGCTGAACATCTTATATGTGAAGCGCTATCGAATGCGTCTGAGGTTTCAACCAGAACTGAAAGGATTGTATCGTCGTCAGCTCGTTCGGGACGGATTCAACAGTGCTGCCTTTTTCCTCGCGTTGAATCATCAACTATTGTTCACATCAAACGTGGCGTATGTGTGTGTCACGGTATTCATCGGTAGTGCAATGCTATTAACGTTGAACGTGAACAAACAAACGAAACAACAAGATATGGAGTATATACATTTCGATAAGGAGGCGATATAGGTGGCACAAGACGTAAAGTGGATGCGACGAATGCGACGTTATGCCGTACCCATCTTGATTCTTTATGTCACGGCCATTATTGTCGCTCTCTTATTAGAGAAAATGTGGCTCATCCCCATCATGGCGTCAGTCTCTATGATCATCGTCGTGATGGGCTATCAAGAGATGCGTATCATGTGGCGAATGACAAAACATCCGAAAGCTCATCGAATGCTTATATTCCAATACGTATTCGAATGGGTGGATGCGATTTTGTTGACGGCGCTCATGGTGACGCTTCTGACAGCGGAAGATTTTGGTCTCGTGATCGGTCTCTTTTTTGGGATATGGGGAGTACTCAGTCCGATTCGGCAGAAGTGGTTCACGAAGCAACTTAAACAAATCGATCCGGAATTACCGACGTATGAGGAAGTGTTGGAAGGAGGAGAGAACATATGGAACTATCACCAAAAGTAAAAGCGCAAATCGACACGATTCTAAAAGTAGACCGCTTGACGAAATGGGGTGTCGGCATCATCGGAATCGGACTCGTCGTCAGTTTTTTGATTTATGCCTCGTATTGGACACTTTCGGACGGCGTTGTTACGGGAACGTTATATGCGGTGCTCGCTGCAGTCTTGACGGGTATTTTTATACAATATCGGATGTGGCTGCGCTTTGTGACGAATCAGACGGCACGAAACCTCTTATCGTTCAAAATGATGGCACATACGCTCGCTTTGACGGGTGTCGGGATTTATGGACTCTTTTACTTCACGAGTGAAACGACGGGCACACAATCGTTCCGTATGTTCCTCCTTTCGCAACTGACGTTTTTCGGGATTGAATACTTGGCGAAGCGGTTCGACCGCGTCATTCAGTCTTACGATGAAAACTATTTGACGGATCAAGATTTAAAAGAAATTCGTGAGGTCCGTGAATACGAGAAGGAGCAACGTCGTGAACAAGCGTGATCAGATGAGAGAGCTTGTCAGAGTGGAAACTGAAAAGAATGGAGTCTTCACTTTTCTGTCGTGGATGATCTGTATTGTGCTGTTTGTGGCGACTGAAAAAGGATGGGTGTCAGCAGGAACTGTTCTTTTGATTGGTCAATTTGCGGGTCTATTTGCGATTAAAAAATCTTGGAAGAAAGAAACGATTCAATTGAAGTATTTAACCAATCGAGACGCCAAACGTCACATACACTTGATGTCGATTTTTAATTTTTTGACGTTCCCGATTTTGCTCATCCTCATGTTCGGATGGGTAACGAAACAAATTGAGACACCTTACTTTATTGGGTTGATGGTGACTGGAGGTGTCATATCCGTCATCGGTCATAAATGGTACGAGCGATATATGGTTCGTCTCGATGAGAACTATGTCACGGAACGTGAATTAAGAGAAGAACAAAAATGGGGGAGCGCGTGAGCGTCTCTCCCATTTTATATGACCGTTCGAATAACAAAGTAGAGGCAGGTTAGGAAAGGAATTAGGAAAAGAAAACCTAGCCATTCACCTTGACCAAATAAGAGCCAAGCAAATAATTGAAACGAAAGTACACCGACTGTTGCAAATGTCGCAAATCGATAAGCTTTTGGGCGCGATGCAGGATCTTCCCACCATTCTTTAAAGAATGGAAGGCTAAAGAGAAGGGCGAGTCCTAGGAAAAAAGCTGCTGGAAAAACAAGTAGGTCACCAACATCACTTTGACCTCTTAATTGCAGCCATTTTGATGTGACAGATAATATGATTCCGATTACTAAAAATAGACTTGCCATCTCATTCCCCTCCATCTTTAACAAAAGTAGGCGAGAATTCTCCCTCCTCTAAGCGCCTCGGGCCGTAGCCCGCGTAGGTGGGGGATGAATCGCCCAATCCAATAGTCTTCTCCTCCTGTGACAGATGTGACGAACAAAGGTTCGGGATTCCGTCAGATTCTTCCTCTCCCTCCGCGGGTATCGGATGAGGAGGACACATCACGATCTTCGTAGGGGAGGAGGGACGAACATGCTGAAAGGCTATACATATAGGCTCCACCCGACGCCGGCACAGGAAGAGTTCCTCATCAAGACGATCGGCTGCGCACGGTTCATCTACAATAAGCTGCTCGAGGACCGCATCGCCATCCGCGAGGAGGCGAAGGCGGGGAACGGGACGAGACGGAAACCGGCGACACCCGCCTCCTACAAGCCCCTGTTCCCGTTTCTCGCCGAGGCGGACAGCCTCGCGCTCGCGAACGCGAAGCTGAACCTCGACGCCGCGTTCGCGAAGTTCTTCGCCGGGACGGGCGGCTTCCCGACCTTCAAATCGAGACGGCGGTCGCGCGCGTCCTACACGACGAACAACCAGCACGGCACGATCCGCATCGAAGACGGCAAGGTGAGACTTCCTAAAATCGGCTTCGTGAAGTTCACACAACATCGTCCGTTCGATGGAATCATTAAGTCGGCGACGGTGTCGATGACCAAGACAGGCAAGTTCTTCGTCTCCATCCTCGTCGAACAGGACGATGTACCATGGATTCCAGCCAAGAATAAGGTCGGGATTGATCTTGGCCTGGAACACTTCGCCGTCATGACGAACGACGCGATGGTCTCCGAGAAGATTGACAACCCTCGCTTTCTCCGACAATCCGAAGCGAAGGTCAAGAAGGCGCAATGCGCGCTGTCACGCAAGAAAATCGGGAGCAAGAATCGTGAAAAAGCCAAATTACTTTTGGCTAAGAAACACGAAAAGATTGCCAACCAACGCAAGGACTTCCTTCACAAGCTGTCGAGACGGATCGTTGACGAGAACCAAGTCATCGTCGTGGAGACATTGAAGTCGAAGCATATGATGCAAAACCACAAGGTCGCCAAATCGATTGCAGATGTCAGTTGGTATGAGTTCGTCCGTCAACTCGAGTACAAATCAAACTTCTACGGACGGACGCTCATCAAGGCGGATCAATGGTTCGCATCGACGCAAATCTGTTCTTCTTGTGGCGAGAAAGGTCAGAAGAAGACGATGGATGTCCGCGAATGGACGTGTGCCTGTGGCGCGCATCATGACCGTGACATCAATGCGAGCATCAACCTGTTGATGTTGGCCGACTGACAACCATTCAGGGCAGGGACTGCCCGACGAGCTTGGTCCATAACCGTGGCTGATAAGAGCACGGTCTTCCCAAGAAGCTCCCCCTTCAATTTGTGAAGCAAATAAGTGGCGAGTAGTTCACATATCGTTACTTGTATCATGCCCGTTCTCCCCCTACTCGAAAACCTGATGGATTGATGGCTTTTTAGTGAAAGTGGTGACTTTTACATGAACGGTAAAAAAGTATTTAGCGACTACTTTAACAATTTCTCTATCCAACACTCCTTGTACTCGATAGCATGAAAGCGTATCTGGAGAAACGGCTAGATATGAAGTGGAAGCGCCAGAACTCTGCGGAGTTGACGAGGACGAAGGTGATCGAGATTTCGGCGGATGCCTTCCAGTCGCGTGTCACGACTGAGAGAGTCTCGATAAAACGTTCGGGTGACCGGGCGGACAAAACGAGACTTGATGACATCACTCAAAAAAGCCCGTTTCCTTTTTCGAGAAATCGAAGCAAAGAGGAGAGTTTTGTATGTGTGGAATCGTAGGGATGATCGGACAAGTTGGAACGAAAGAGATTTTATTGAAAGGGCTTGAAAAGCTCGAGTATCGTGGCTATGATTCAGCAGGAATTGCCTTAGTCGGTGAAAACGTTCGTACGTTCAAAGAAGTGGGACGGATTCAAGCACTCCGTGACATCGTACCGGCTGATGCTGAAGGGACGATTGGAATCGGTCATACGCGTTGGGCGACACACGGGGTACCGAGCGTGCCGAACGCCCACCCGCACCAAAGCACGACTGGACGGTTCACGCTCGTCCATAACGGCGTAATCGAGAACGATGAACAATTGAAAGCCACGCTCGACGTCCCGTTCCTTTCAGAGACGGACACGGAAGTCATCGTCTTACTCATGGAGAAACACTTCGTCGAGCTCGGTGATGTCGAGGCGGCGTTCCGCAAGACGCTTTCGGACCTCCACGGTTCGTACGCGATCGCGATGATCGACTCAGAGGACAAAGAACGCCTCTATATCGGGAAGAACAAGTCACCGCTCCTCGTCGGACTCGGGGACGGCACGTTCAACGTCGTCGCATCAGACGCGATGGCGATGCTCCAGGTGACAGACCAGTACCTCGAGCTCCACGACGGTGAAATCGTCATCCTCACACGTGAGTCGGCGACGATTAAGACGCTCGACGGTGACGTGCTCGAACGCGCGCCATACACGGCCGAGATCGATGCGTCAGACATCGAGAAGGGCACGTACGCGCACTACATGTTGAAAGAGATGGACGAGCAACCGGCCGTCATCCGCAACATCATCCAGCATTACCAGAACGAGAACGGCGACATCGAACTCACGGAAGGCGTGCGTGAGCTCGTGTCAGAAGCGGACCGGATCTATATCGTCGCATGTGGGACGAGCTATAACGCGGGACTCGTCGGAAAAGACATTTTGGAGCGCATCGCTGGCATTCCGACAGAAGTGCACGTTTCTTCTGAATTCGGCTACAACATGCCGCTCTTAAGTGAACGTCCGTTGTTCGTCTTCTTATCACAATCCGGTGAGACAGCGGACAGCCGTGCCGTACTCGTCGAAGTGAAGAAACGCGGATACAAAGCGCTCACCATGACGAATGTACCGGGATCGACGCTCTCACGCGAAGCGAATGAGACGATGCTCCTCCATGCAGGACCAGAGATCGCGGTCGCCTCGACGAAAGCGTACACGGCGCAAATCGCCGTCCTCGCGATTCTCGCGTATGACATCGCTCGTGCGACAGGGAAAGAATTGCCGTTTGATCTCATGCCGGAGCTTGCCCGAGTTGCGACCATCATGGACTCGATCATGGCGCAAAAAGAGTTGTTCGAAGACCTTGCGGAACGTTATTTGAAAACGACACCGAACACGTTCTTCATCGGTCGTGGGCTTGACGCTTCTGTCTGTCTCGAAGGAGCGCTCAAAGTAAAAGAGATTTCGTATATCCAAGCGGAAGGGTACCCAGGTGGGGAACTGAAGCACGGATCGATCGCCTTGATTGAAGACGGGACACCGGTCATCGCGCTCATCTCACAACCGAAGACGAACTTGAATATTCGTGGGAACGTCAAAGAAGTCGTCGCCCGTGGTGCGAACGCCTGTATCATTTCGATGCAAGGAGTCGAACATGAGAATGATGACTTCATCTTGCCGCACGTCGAGCCACTCTTGGCACCGCTCATCAACGTCTTACCGGTTCAGTTGATGGCATATTATGCGGCGCTCGCCCGTGGCTGTGACGTCGACAAGCCACGTAACTTGGCGAAATCGGTGACAGTGGAATAAATAATGAAGAGGCTGAGTTAATAAAAACTGCACTTTGTTTGTTGGATACTTTCAACATACAAAGTGCAGTTTTTAATTAGTTCCTTCGGATTGCCTTAGAATAAATGATTGAATCATTGTATCGAATCGATAGTGTTCAAGTAAGGATTTGTTCTTTCTTGAAATGTTTAATCCGTACTCAGGTTTACTCTTTTGTCCGGGTTTATCGTAATCTCGATCAACGAATAATTCATTTGGGGCTAACCAAGCGACGTTAGGGATTAGATAAAGTTCAGGGTGTGCGTCTTGGGTGAATAAAAGAAGTGTCAAATAAAGGTTTGGAGTCGTAAGGTCGAATTTACTTTTTTGCATAAAAACATATCCTGAATTACGAATTGCTTTTACTTGAATCTCACAAAAGCGGTTATTGGAATCTTTAATGACAAAATCGACTCCGTGATCATCTACTTCTGATGTATAGACGTCACATCCGTAGGACGCGAATTCCATTTTTGCATAGTACTCTGCATATCTTCCGAGCTGTAAGTGGTTTAAATGCTCCCAATTAAAGTTAGGCAATTCTGTCCATTCCTCTCTGTAAATACAAGATGTAATAAATTATAATACAATTCATTACAAGAATAGATATTTTAATCTAAAAGTATATCTTTAATGAACTGTCGATTAAACCGTAGATGAATACTTTCATGAAGACTTTAGCTCCTTATTAAGGAGTGAGTCTAGTGACGTAGACATAACCTTTTTACTCCTTGCCGATATCTTTGCCAACAAGCAAAATAGTAGGAGAAGTAAGCGGTTCCAACTTATGATTAGATAAAGATAAGCGACGAAAGAAGGGCTGACATGAACGTATACATTGCTTGCCATAGCGGGTTTGTGACAAGTGCGATGGCGGCGAAGTTATTCGCGCAGGCAAGCGAGGGGCGCTTGTCTTGTACGATCACGCACGGAACGATTCAAAACATCCCGAATGAGGTGGATTTGATTCTCTATCAGGAAGGGGCGACCCCGGTCACCCATCCAACCGCACGTGTCCGGTCAGTCCGACAACTCCTGTCGCTCGAGGAATACCGACTACTTGTCGAAGAATGGATGGATGAGCATGAGACATGAGTGGACCGCGCGAGAGCGGTCGATTTTACTACACTTATTGGCAACTGAGACATCGACACCGCTCGCCGAAATCGCGCAGGCGGTGAATTTGTCTGAGCGCACGATTCAACGAGAACGACAATTACTTGAAGGCATCTTAAAAGAGTTCGAACTTGAACTCGCTTGGCAACGCGGTCATGGACTGAGCCTGGTTGGCAAACCAGCTGCGAAACAACAGTTACGAGAAGATCTCATCTTATCTGCAGAAGCGATCCCGACGAGCGAGGACCGCTTATTTGAACTGGCGTGGCGTCTCTTGTTTGAGAACGATACGCTTAAATTGCAGGCGGTCGCTAAACAGATGCACGTTTCGCCGAGCACGTTGACGCAAGACTTGGAGAAATTGGATCGATGGTTCGAAGAGTATCATTTAGAAGTTGAACGGAAAAAAGGTGTCGGAGCTAGAGTGCTCGGCTATGAGTCCGAGAAGCGTAAGCTACTCATCAACGCTCTGCTTGCCCACTGGGACACGCTCGCATTTTATCGCTTCGTCCGTGGAGAAGACGACTACATTCCTGCTTTTTTGAAGACGGTACCATGCGAGGAGATGCTTGAAGGTCTTCGAGACGGTTATGATTATTTGAAATCCCGTTCGTTTGAGCGGATGGACGACCGCACCATCATGCGAGTCACGTTCGCTTACGGCGTGCAACAAGAGCGGTTAGCGTCTGGATTCTTTTTAGAGATGTATACGAAAGGACGGTCCGAGGACTATCTGAAAGTCGCCACCGATATGGAAGCGGCTCTCGGTATCACTTACTCGATGGCGGAACGCGTCTGGTTCGCGGAAGAGGCGAATCGTCTGCGCTCAATTAAAGATCAAATGAAAGAAGATGAGGAAGAACGCTGGATCATGCAGATTCGGGTGCATAAACTGATTCATCACGTCTCGCTCATCTACGGGTTCACCTTTACGGATGACGCGGCTCTCGAACGAGGACTGCTTGCTCACATCCTCTCGAGTATGAATACGCAGGCGCTACCAGAGACGAGTACGGTCAAGCCCCACATCGACCGCGACTATCCGGGACTTCGTTCGGCGATTCAACAGGCCGCCGACATCGTCTTTGGGACGAATACGTTCTCCGAAGAAGAAACGGTTTTTTGGGCGATGCACTTTGCGGCAGCACTCGTCAAACCGGTGCGCCGCCGCGAATATCGGGCGCTCGTCATCTGTTCGGCCGGACTCGGTTCGTCGAAGATGCTCGTCAATCGGGTACGCCAAGAGTTCCCAGAGATGCAAGACGTCGTCAACTCATCACTTTTCGGACTCGAACAGCACCGATTGGAAGAATATGATGTCATCTTGTCGACGGTACCGTTACCACCGCTATCGGTACCAACGTTAATCGTCAACCCGCTTTTGACGAGTGAAGAAGTGCAACGCGTCCGCCATCTCTTACTGTCATTACCGCAATCCTTTCAGACACTCGCAACGAAGCCGCGGTCAACGATGCTTGATTTCGCAGAACTCGGGGAATTGGTCGAGACGTTCGAGCGGATGGATGACCAGTTCGATTTGGTCACGCTCAATAATACGGACCGTTTAGAAGATATCTTGCTTGATATCGGTACACATTTAGAAGAACGTGACCTCGTACAAAGCGGGATTCAGCTCTCTGCCCAACTGCTTCGTCGTCACGAGGTCGCGGGCCTTGGTGTGCCGGGTACGAAACTGGCGTTATTCCACGGACGACATGCCTCGATTGAGAAGGCGAGTGTGTTTGCGTTTGATTTAACGACATCGATCCCACTCCTCATGATGGATCAGTCGACCGAACCCGTGACACGTCTCCTTGTCTTGCTTGCACCGGAAGAAGCACGTGACGTCGAGCTTCAGTTCCTAAGTGCGATCAGCGGGTCGCTCATTGAGAGTGAGGAGCATATGCGTCTTTATAGCACGGGAACGAAAGAAGATCTTCGTTTACTCCTGCACGAATGCATGAAGAAAATGATTCATGAAACATTGTACGAAAAATGACCGAACCATGGTCATTTTTTTGTTTGGCACAAAATGTTGCCAAAGTGTGAACTGGATTGAATTGAGTAAGCGCTTACTCCAGGCATACAATACAGGTGTAGAGCACAAACCGGTTAGCTACACTACACATTCAACCTTTCACATTTAAACGACTGGAGGTTTTATACATGGCGAATACGCAAGCAAGCTCGGGCGGGGTCCGAGTCAAAGTACAACGGTTCGGTAGTTTCCTCAGTGGGATGGTCATGCCGAACATCGGCGCCTTCATTGCCTGGGGGATTATCACAGCACTCTTCATTCCAACAGGATGGTGGCCAAACGAAAAATTAGCAGAACTCGTTGGTCCAACCATCACGTATCTCTTACCATTACTCATCGGTTTCACTGGTGGTAAATTACTTCATGACGTACGAGGCGGTGTCGTCGGGGCACTCGCCACGATGGGGGTCATCGTTGGTACCGACATTCCGATGTTCCTAGGTGCGATGATCATGGGTCCACTCGGTGGTTATGTCATCCGCCAAGTCGACCGTGCCCTTGAAGGCAAAGTTAAAGCAGGATTTGAAATGCTCGTCAACAACTTCTCAGTTGGAATCATCGGTGGTCTTCTCATGCTTGGAGGATTTGAAATCTTCGGTCCGATCATGAGTGCCCTCGATAAAGTCATGGCGGCAGGTGTTGACTGGATCGTCGGCGCGAAATTGCTTCCGATTGCGAGTCTGTTCATCGAACCAGCAAAAGTTCTCTTCTTGAACAACGCCATCAACCACGGGATCTTGAGTCCGCTTGGTGTCGATCAAGTCGCAGACGCTGGAAAATCAGTTCTCTTCTTACTTGAAGCAAACCCAGGACCAGGTCTTGGATTACTTCTCGCATACATGTTCTTCGCCAAAGGTGCAGCGAAACGTACGGCACCGGGTGCAGCTATCATTCACTTCCTTGGTGGGATTCACGAGATTTACTTCCCATACGTATTGATGAAGCCGGTCTTGATCCTTGCGATGATCGCAGGGGGCGCAACAGGGATCTTCACGTTCGTACTCTTTGATGTCGGTCTCGTCGCACCTGCTTCACCAGGTAGTATCTTTGCCATTCTTGCGATGGCATCACGCGGTTCATATCTTGGACTCGTGGCAGGGATTCTCTTGTCAGCAGCGGTCACGTTCGCTGTGGCTAGTGTCATCTTGAAATCGAGCGCAGCAGAGGAAGTATCACTCGAAGAAGCGACACAAAACGTGAGTGCGATGAAAGGCAAACAGTCTTACGCATCGGCTCTCGTGACAGATCGTCTTGATAAAGTCGACCATATCATCTTCGCTTGTGACGCTGGAATGGGATCGAGTGCCATGGGAGCATCGGTTCTCCGGAACAAGGTCAACAAAGCGAACTTGCCAATCAAAGTGACGAACACGTCTATCAGCAACTTGCCGAAAGATGCCCAGTTCGTCATCACACACGAAGATTTGACGGAGCGTGCGGAAGCGCAAGCACCGAATGCGATTCATCGTTCGGTCACGAACTTCTTGAACGCCGATTACTACGACCAATTGGTAGAAGAAATTAAAGCGGAACGCAGCAAAATTTCTTGAACTCAGAACAGATAGAGATACGGTTTAGCCATTAGGAGGAAATCAAAATGCCATTCATTCAAACAGAGATGATTCGACTTAACCAAACATTCGCAACGACAGAGGAAGCGATCACAGCAGCCGGAGCCGTCCTACAAGACGCCGGCTGTGTGACGCCGGAGTATGTAGAAGCGATGCATGAACGTCAAGCGATCGCCAACGTCTATATCGGAAACCACGTCGCCATTCCACACGGTACAGAAGCAGCGAAATCAGCGGTTCAGAAGACGGGGATCTCGTTCTTGCAAGTACCAGACGGTGTCGACTTCGGAGGTCAAACGGCCAAACTCGTCATCGGAATTGCAGGCGTGAATGATGAACATTTAGAGCTCCTTTCGCAAATCGCGATTCTCTGCTCGGACGAAAGCAATGTGGAGCGTCTTGTTCAGGCGAAAACGAAAGAAGAAATCTTGGCGCTCTTTATGGAAGAGGTGGCGTAAATGAAAGCTGTTCATTTTGGTGCAGGGAACATTGGACGAGGATTTATCGGATTATTGCTCAATCAAAGCGGTTACGAGGTGACGTTTGTCGACATCAATGACACGGTCATCGAAGCGCTTGAGGTAAAACGTCATTATGAGGTCGGATTCGCAGAAGACGGCGTCGATCGTATCATTGTCGACCGTGTTCGCGGTGTCAACAGTTTAAAAGAACCGGCTCGTGTCGTGGACTTAATCGCAGAAGCAGATCTCGTGACGACGGCTGTCGGACCGTCACTCCTCTCAAAAGTGGCACCGTTGATTAGCGAAGGACTTCGTGCTCGTGAAGTCGAAGACGCCCCGGTTTATGTCATTGCATGTGAGAACATGATTGGTGGGAGTGCGATTCTTCGTCAAGAAGTAGAGGCGTGTGGCGGTGTCGGGGAGGCGAATGTCTTCTTCCCGAACGCGGCTGTCGACCGCATCGTCCCACTACAACAACATGAGGATCCACTTTACGTGGAAGTCGAGACGTTCCATGAATGGGTCATCGAGACACAAGGGCTCAACGAACAACCACCGATTCAAGGTGTGACATGGGTTGAAGAAATCGGACCGTATATCGAACGGAAATTATTCACGGTCAATACGGGACACGCCATCGCCTCTTATATTGGCTCGTTGTTCGGGAAGGCGACGATTGACGAGGCATTGAAGGATCGCCGTGTGCGTCAAGTCGTCCAAGGCGCTTTATATGAAACAGGTTGGTTATTGCTTGAGAAATATGGATTCGAGGCGAAAGAGCATAGCCAATACATTCAAAAAATCATCAAGCGCTTTGAAAACCCGAAATTGAAGGACGAAGTGTCGCGCGTGGCGCGTTCGCCGATTCGTAAACTTGGACCGAGCGACCGTCTCGTCAAGCCGGCACGCGAATTGATGGATAACGGCATCGAGCCAAACGAACTCGCTTACGGGATTGCAGCAGCCCTTCATTACTACAACCCGGAGGATTCGGAATCATCGGAGCTGAACTTGTCGATCGAAGAACACGGCATCTCGTCAACGATTGAAAAATACCTTCATCTTCATGAAGGGGACACGTTGACCCAGTTGATTCTCGATCAATATCATTTGATTCGGGAAGAAGAAAAAGAACGCGTGTCGTAACTAAAAATCGCTCCTGTCTATTTGACAGGAGCGATTTTTAGTGTTTCCCGAACTCGAGATAGGTGGTCGTCTCTTTGACATGAAACGGAACGTCTGTCTCAGACAATGGAAGACTGAAGTAGTAGCCTTGTACGTAGTCACATGATTCCTTGAGTAACCATTCGAGTTGAGCGGATGTTTCCACGCCCTCCATGAGAACTTTCATGCCCAGGTTGTGACCGAGTTGAATCATCGAGCGGACGATGGCCTCTTGATTGCGGTCGGTGAACAGGTTCTCGATAAACGACCGATCGATTTTCAGCACTTGCACAGGAAGTTCCCGAAGTTGGCTGAAAGAAGAATAGCCGGTCCCAAAATCATCGAGAGAAATGAGGATCCCGAGCTGATGCAACTGCGTCAGTTTTTCACGAGTCGAGGCCTCATATGAAAGCATCGAGGACTCGGTCACTTCCAATTCGAGATACATCGGGTCCATCCCCGTCTCCAAAAGAATGGATTGTAGCGTATCAACAAAGTCTTCGCGCGCAAATTGGAGGGGGGAGACGTTAAGGGATAATGTAAAGGGACGTATCCCAGTCCGTTGCCAACGTACCCAAGTGCGACAGCCTTCCCGAATGACCCAATGACCAATCGAATGAATTAACCCCGTGTTTTCTGCAATCGGGATGAAGTCAGATGGCGCAACCTTTCCGATTTGTGGATGTTGCCAGCGAAGTAACGCTTCCACGCCTTCTAATCGATTCCGCTTCAAATCGATTTTCGGTTGATAGACAAGTGTCAGTTCGTTTTTACTTAGTGCGGTGACGAGTGCTTTTTCTATCTCGATATTGCGCAAGAGTTGAGGTCGTGATGATTCTTCGAATAATTTGATATTATTCTCTCCATCCTGTCTGGATTCATCAGCGGCAAGACGAGAAAATTGAATAAGTTCTTCGGAAGAAGCACTATCCTTAGGGAAATGACTGATTCCCGCACTCATCGTCAATTCAAGAGTCGTGCCATCCACGTCGAAGCTGGATGAAAGCGCCTTAATACATTTTTCAGCCTTTTGATGAGCGAGCGAACTTCGTTGCGCAAATAGTAAGATGACAAACTCGGATGGTCCGATTCGTGTCAACACATCGTCTGGGTGAATCGTATGTTTGAGGCGGTCAGCGACTTGAATGATCAACTCATCTGCTCCGTGATGCCCGAGAATGTCACTTAGGAAACGCCAGCGGTTTACGTCGATATATAAACAGGCGACCGAACGTTCTTGTGAGATACATTCCTTCAAGAGGGCATCCAGTTTATGCCGATTTGGTAAATCCGTCAATGCATCGTGAAAAGCCATATGTTCAATCAGACGCTGAGAGGCGACTGCTTCGGTCACATCTCGGATAAACCAGAGTACTTGATTGTTCGAACCATCTTGAAGTGGGTAAGACGTCACTTCTAACGTACGATGATTCGTGTCAATTTGTACCGGCTGATAGAACGGCTGTTGAGCCGACAGCAAAGGATGATAATCTTGAAAAAATGGTTCTGTTACATGCCCCTCGAATAAGTGAGCGAACGCTTGATTTTGATATTGGATTTCACCATCGCTTGTCGTTGTCACTACGGCATCCGTTGTCGATTCTAAAATCGTCGTTTGGAAGAGGTCACGTTTTTGGATTTGTCGTTCTAACGTATACGCAATAAAGTACATCCCGAATAAGAGAAATACGATACTTGTGACTAACCATGCGAGTAGGGTCGGATCAATCGGAACCTGCCTGACGGGTGAAGCATCGGGGATAATGGTCGTTGCCCGCATTCCAGCAAGGTGCATACTGAAAATAGCTGTCCCCATCAGAAGGGAGAACATCAGTTTCACGGAAAAAGCGGAATGCTGCATAGAGTAGGATGAAAAGAAACCTACCCATAAGGCGAGAAAGGAAGCGCCCCAAGCGATACCAATCGAAATCAATACCCATAAGGGATCAAAGTCTAATTGAACACTTTGTATAGCGGTCATCCCGATATAATGCATGCTGACAATTCCGAATCCCATCAAACCGGAAGATTGCAGTAAGGTCATCCATGTCGTCTTTCGGGAAATCAAACCGAACGACAGGATGCACCCGGCAATCGCCGGAATCATCGATCCGATAATGAGCCAGATGGAGTACGTGCTTTCGTGTAAAGAAGCATGACCGAGCATGGCCACAAAATGCATGGACCAGATGCCGAGACCTAGGGTGGTACCACCAAATAAAATCCAAGTACGATGAGACGTTGTCACACCTCCTGTGACCCGCTTCGCTAATTCGAGTGCCATCAAGGCTGAAACGCTAGCAATGAGGAAAGCGAGCATCATCAAAAATCCATTATGACTCGTTGTGTGCGTGCTAATCTGTTCCATAGTGTCGATACCTCATAGGGTTTTTAATTTATGATTCACTTTATTATATGCCGAACAATTGTAATTACATATAAAAAGATTCAAATGCTATTCTTCCAATCAAATAAGGGGTACTACATTGCTGAAGGGGTGCTGACTATGTATAAAAATAAATACATTCACTTGTTCTTATTGGTCTCATTCGGCTACTCATGGCTTATATGGGGAAGTTTGTACTGGTGGACCGATTTACCGATTATGGCAATCGTTATTTCGGGAGCGTTTGGACCCAGCATTGCAGGGTTCGTCACGATGTATCGACTTCGCGGTGGGGAAGGGGTGACACATCTTTTTCGGAAAAGCGTTCAGTTCCAGATGAGTTGGAAGACGTATGTGATTCCCCTTTCGTTGGTGCCGTTCTTATTTCTCGTGGCGTATTGGTGGACGGATCGAAGCGAAGCGATGCCTTACTCGTTCGCGAACCGTGGTGGATCGTCCCATACTTTCTCTATATGCTATTTCTCGGTGGGGCGGTGCAGGAAGAGTATGGATGGCGCGGCTATTTGCTCGACGCCTTGCGATCAAGACTCCAGCCGCTTCTAGCCAGCTTGTCACTCGGAGTGATTTGGACGCTATGGCATATTCCGCTCTTCCTCATGGTTGGAACAGTTCAGGCGAATCTATCGTTTTGGGCATATGGATTAGCCGTGATGGCTTATACGATTCTCATCACTTGGGTATACAATGGTTCGTCGCGTAATTTATGGTCGGCCTTTCTCATGCATACGATGTTTAATGTCATGCTTGTGATGGTCGGGTTCGAAGCGGAAAGTGGTTATCCAATCGGGTTTATTCATTTGACGATCACGTTATGGACCGCTGCGATTTTAGTCATTTGGAAAACGTACGGTAAATTGAGTTATGAGCCACTCGAGGAAATGATTCCTTCATACCCGAGTGTTACGCAACGGATGCGTGAGGGTAAAGAGTAGGACAAAAAAGAAAAGGAAGTGGACGTCTTGAATTTTCGCGCACTCGAACAATCAGACGTGAGATCCTTGCAGCGCTTGTTTATGGAGAGTCTGAGTGACTTGATTCGACGAGAGCGTTTTGAAGATGCCGATTTGCTCGATGAAGAAGTGGCACGTCTGAACACGACGATTCAAGATCATTTCGATGATGACACCGTTCAACTGTACATTGTGGAAGAAGACGGAATCATTGTGGGAGCAGGGGCGTTACTACCTCCGAATGATATCATCTCAGGAAACATACAAATTGAGCGTGGTGCGATCGAGTTAGGGAGTGTCTATGTGTCACCTCGTATGCAGCGGCGAGGTGTCGGACAATACTTGTTAGAAGAAATGATGCGTGAAATTTCGGCTCGAGGGAAAGACGTCTTTTATTTAGATGCCGGATTCCCGAGCGCTCAAGCCTATTGGCAAAAACGATTGGGTGAGCCATCTCATATCCTCGAACATTATTGGGGTCCCGGGGCATCACATATGATTTGGCGGGTCAATATCAAACAAGGAACTTAGCTGAGTGCTAAGTTCCTTGTTTTTAGTAATAAGATCGCATGAATTGATGAATGCCGGATGCCGTTGCTTCAGCCATTCGTTGACGATATGTCGTACTCGTTAAATGTGAGCGGTCGCTTGAATTACTGATGAATCCGTATTCGACAAGGGTAGAAGGTGACACGTTACGTCCGACTACGTATACATTTTGATACTTGACCCCACGGTTTTGAATCGTGGAAATCCGTGAAGCGATTTCTTTATTGATACTTGAGCCGAGACTACGGCTGGCGGAAACGTAAGGGTTTGTCGTATAGCTATCTGACGTCGGGACGAGTACCTCATGTCCATGAGCCGTGTTATAAACAGAAGAGTTCGCGTGAAGACTGACGAACACATCCCCTTTATAAGACTTGTTGAGTGACACACGTTGGTCAAGGGAGAGGTACGTATCGTTTGAGCGAGTCAATTTAACGTTGTAGTCATATGTGCTCGATAAGACGCCAGCAAGGCGTTTCGCGATATCAAGTGCAATTACTTTCTCGTAAACCGATCCGTAGACAGCGCCAGGGTCGTTTCCGCCATGCCCTGCGTCGATGACGACCGTTTTACCAGTTCCGTCTGTATCGGTTGGTGTCGTGACAGTCGTAGGCTTCAAGTACTCGGATGCTACATAACCGGTTTTCCCATCGTATGTGACTTTATACCACGACTCGTAACGACTGACATACTTGACGACCGACCCGGCCGGAATGACGGTTAAGACATTGCTCCAAGAGGCCGCGCTAAGGCGCATGTTCAAGTTCACGGTCGTTTCATAATAAGCAGACGGGGTTACAGGAGCTGTCGTCGCCGTTAAATAGTCAGAAGAAACGTAACCGGTTTTCCCATTATAGGTGACCTTATACCATGATCCGTAGCGACTCACATATTTGACCGTCGCACCCGACGGAATCGTCGTGACGACAGAACTCCATGAAGCGGCGCTGAGACGAAGGTTTAAATTGGCAGTCGTCTTATAATAGTCCGAAGGTGGGACGGGAGCACTCGTAGCTGTTAAATAAGCAGAAGCGACGTAGCCCGTCTTTCCATTGAACGTCACTTTGTACCATGACCCATAGCGACTGACATACTTGACGGTCGCGTCGGCAGGGATCACGGTGACGACATCGCTCCATGAAGCGGCAGTAAGACGCATATTTAATCGGTCTGTTGTCTTATAGTAAGCAGAAGTGTTCGAGACCGTAACGTATTGAGAAGAGACATATCCTGTTTTGCCTCCATAACTGACTTTGTACCACGAACCGTATGTACTGATATACGTGACGCTTGAGCCAGATGGAATGGTCAACAGGACAGGGCTCCAAGTGGCTGCACTTAAGCGAAGATTTAAGTTGGCGGTAGTGGTATAGGTCGAGGCGGCTTCAACAACAGTCGATTGAATACCAGATGAATCCAGTTGGAACGGGACGATTGCTGCCCCGGATATTGCAAGTGAAGAGCTGAGTAACAGCTTTAAACTCCATGATGATTTTGTTTCATTCAATGTTCAAACTCCTTTATTCATTAAACTAGTGACAAGGGCGGCGTATGAGAGTGCATCTAGGTTGTCCCTGTTTATTATATAAGTAAAAAGGAAAAAATGGAGGGGAATATATAATTCATTTACCTTTTTTCTTAAAATAAAAAAGACGCACAAGGCGTCTGGAGTAAATCAGATTAAACGATGCGAGGCATATCATCAACAAGTAGTTTAACTGGTTCATCTACTTTAACAATGCGAGGCATGTCGTCAACGAATAGTTTAGCAGGCTTGTCTACTTTAACAATGCGAGGCATATCATCAACAAAGAGTTTGATTGGTTCGTTCACTTTAACGATACGAGGCATATCATCAACGTGTAATTTGACGGGCTCATTTACTTTAACAATGCGAGGCATATCATCTACTAGAGGTCTAACAGAACTTCCTAAAAGTAAAACTGCTGTAGCGATAAATAGTATTCCTGTTACTTTTTTCATTAATAAAACCTCCATCAAATTATTATTTTATGCTTTTAAAGCAGAAAAACCTAAATTATCATAGATCATTCGTCAGCTTTCAAAGAATCGAACAATCGGTATAGTGTCTCAGATTGCTGATATATACGTGTCTCCAAATCTCCTGAGTAAGCATCTGGAGTGTCGGCAGGAAAGATCACTACTTTTTCAGATTCACTTTTTACAGCAGTTGCTAGAATAGAAACATTTACTTGTTGACTCAATAACGTACTGCAAAGAGAATGTGATATCTTATCAGTTTCATTGAGTAAATTTGGTCTCCAGCAAACTGATGTTTCGGGCAAAATATACAAAATATGTCCTTCTTCAAGTAGGGTCATGCATTGATTAGTAACAAAGTCTGAATCCTGCTCAACGTTAATATATTCATAATCAAGTAACTGTTTTTCATAAATTGTTTTTGTACTTCGTTTTAAAATCGAGAGGGAAAGTTCAGGTCCTAGAATATAAAGTTTTTTGAAAGAGTGAATGTGATTCAATGAACGAGCTATCAGTCGAGGTAATGATTGATAGTAATCGATTTGAAAAGCGTTTACAATGAAACCTCTAGGAGAACTTAACAATTGGGTCAGGTGTTCTAACCCTGAAAAATTATTATGATCTTCAGAAGTGTACATTGTATCCATGGTTGGAACTTGCTTTGACTTAAAATAAATTTTAGGCTTAATGTAGTCTTCGGCAAGTAAGAAACTTAGTTTTCCCATTTGTCATTTTCACCCCCGGATAAATAATTGAAATGTGTTATTTAGTAAAAATTAACTAGGAAATTTGTAGAAACTGTTTTTACTAGTTCAATATTATCATGTCATCTTTTATAAAGGGGGATGTTTTGGTTGGGAAAATCATTCCTAGAAATGCTCTTTTAAGATGCTTTTTTGTGGCGAATTTCCTGTATGCGTGACAAAAAGACTAATATTTTTTAAAAAAACCAACCATTTTAGTTCGAAGGGGCTACTTTTTGATATGGAATATAACTTTGGGAATTTAATAAAAGTAGAACGTATGCGGAAAAATATGAAGCAGTCAGTGCTTGCTAGAGGAATCTGCTCAATCTCATACTTAAGTAAAATTGAAAATAATCAAACTACTCCTAGTGACGAAGTCTTAGAACTGATTTTTGAAAGGTTAGAATTAGAGGTTCCACTTTATTATGACTTCAGTGAAAAAGTAGATCAAACTAAAAAAGAAATTCGAGATATATTGAAAGAAGCATTATTGTCACGCCAAGAAGATAAGTATTTTAAGAGGATTGAAAAATTTAAAACAAATCCTGTTGTCTTACAATCGAAGGAATTGTACATTACTTTATTAATCACGCTAGCGCGATTTGGTCTCACACCTGGTGGTAATGTTCAATATTTAATTGAAGTAGGTTGGATTAAAGATCAACTAAACAAAGACAATCGTTTGCGATACGATTTATTGCAGTGCCTCTACATGTTTCTCTATCAGTCGGCTGATCGAGAAACTACTGTGAGTTTGTTAGAGAATGTTGGTAAAGAGCTTGCGGATTCAAGTATTCCTGATTGGGAAAAAGCAGATATGCGATATGTGATGGGCGCCCTTTATCACCGATTTACAGATTATTCTCAAGCTATTGATTACGTGAAGTTGGCACTCGAGTATTTTCAAGAGAATTTTTGCTTGGAACGAATTATCGAGTCGCACATGATTATTGGTTTGTCATTTAAACGTCGGAAACGATACACAATTGCTTTAGAACATTATGAAAAAGCAGCGAAAGTGGCAGATAAGGCAAAATTGAACGATTATTATGGAATGCTTTATAACAATATGGGAGATATATATTTTTTAATTGGGGATCAAGAGAAAGCACAAAAATATTTTCTTGATAGTTTTAAGGTTAAAGAAGGAGCAAAAAGTAAACTATATAGTGTAATGTCTTTGCTTGAAGTCAATGCCGCTAAAAATAATATTGAAGGCATTATGGAATGGTTGGCAATAGGCTATGAGTTAAAAGGGGATCAAGATGATTTAGTAGAGTTTAACTATCACTTTGATATTTACGTAAGTAAGTATAAAAAAATTGATCAAAATGAGTTAATCCAAAGTCTAAAAAGGGCTGTTAATTATTTTGAAGCATATGATGAATACTACACTCATAAGTATGCATTGTGGTTGTCTAGAGAATTAAGAAGCACAGGAAAGTACAAACTTGCTACAGAATACTATGAAAAAACAATCTCAATGATGTCACGTTGGGAGTAAACAAAAAGAACTCGAGATAAGTAATGATACTTAAATCGAGTTCTTTTCTATGGCGTTGTAAAATAATGCACAGTCCACACTTGTTCTTGAACGAGGCGTTCGTCTTCTATATGACCGTTAAGGACCTGCTGTAATAGATGAATCAAATGTTTTTGAAGATTCGCATCATGAGAGCCACTATGCAAAATCTCCTCTTCGCTCGCAACAATGTAAAAACCACCAAGCCGCAATGGCACATGCTTCCGAATCAAAGCAGCGGCAGTTTGAAACTTCGCTTGCTCCCCCATGTGAGGCACGTCAATCTCGAAACGTCCCCATTGATTAAAATCTCCAATTTCTGAAAAAGGTGGGTCACGATGATCCAATGGCAAGTCCTCCGATCCTAGCAATCTCTTTATATTCAGTATATCTTGTTTTTGACTTAAAACGTGCAAAAATAAATGGATAGGGTAACCTACATCTACGAAAATGAATCGGTTTCTTTCCTTTCTATATTCTGTAAAAGGATTCCTTCCAAATTAGGCAAAAAAAGAGTCAAAAATAACACGGTCATATCGACCGTGTTATTGCATGATGTGTTCTTTTGAGGTTGGGAGTTCACAGATAAATGTACTTCCTTCCCCGTATACCGATTCGACATGGAGTTGACCATCATGGGCTTTGGCAATTTCTTTACAAATTGCGAGACCGAGACCGGTACCTCCGATTTTTCGACGGTCCGAATTATCGACGCGGTAAAATTTCCCGAAGAGGTGAGGGAGCGAGGCACTCGGTATTCCCATACCATGGTCTCTCACTTTCATCACGACCTCTTCATCTACGCGTTCGAGCGATACAAGGATATTCCCGCCATCTGGCGAATATTTGATGGCGTTACTTAATAGGTTACCGAGTAATTGACGCATCCCTTCTAAGTCTGCATCGATAATAAAGTCTTGTTCGGTATCGGCATCGATGAATAGTTCATGCCGGTCCGTCGTCTCCTGATAAAACGCGACACTGTCTGTGACGAGCTTGTATAAATCGACCGGTTCCCACTCGAACGTTTGCTTTCCAGACTCCATTTTTTGAAGATCCAAGAAATCGTTGACGAGATACGAGAGTCGTTTCGCTTCATCGTGGATTGTCTTCAAATACAGTTCACGACGACTTTCCTTCAAATCTCGTGACAGCATCAGTTCAGTAAATCCGTAAATCGAGGACAATGGTGTCCGTAATTCATGTGAGACGGTCGAGACGAGTTCGGATTTCATCCGATCGATTTCTGTTTCGGCCGTGACGTCACGTAAGACGAGCATCGTTCCACGGAGTCGACGGTCCCGATAGACACTTTCGGCATAAAGTTGAATGAAGCAATCGCCTTGGTCGATTGAAATCGTGAGCCCATCCTCCGGCGGGTCTTGCGTGAAGACGCGTTCGAAGTATCGGACAAACTGTTCATGTTGATCGACTCGTTCTGCTAATTGCTCGATATCGATGTCAATGGCAGAGAGCTCTTCGTATCCCTTATAGTCAAAGTGTAAATCATCAAACATACGGATGAAGGCGCGATTGCCGACGATAGTGTCATCTTCATAGTTCACATATAAAATGGCCTCACGTACAGAATTGATTAGTTGCGCCGTCTCTTTCCGATCCTGTTGCATCTGGCGATAAAGCTGCATGCGGAGAAGTGAGATGGCGAGTTGACCAGCGAACGCGTTCAACTCCGATTTTTCACTGGCATCGTACTGTTCGTCGTAACGAGCCAAATAGAGACATCCAATGAGACTATTATCTGATGGGTCCATAATCGGGATGACCGTCTCATAGATATAATATGGATACGTGTGTAACGCATCGACGACCCGCTTAGAAGTGGCGGCCGGTAACTTTGAAATCATGACTCGTTTAAGCAAAAGGGAATCTTTCTTTAGACTTTCTTGTTGATCTTCGGTCATCTCTTTCGGGACAACAGACGTGATTTCTCCGTCTTTAGTGAGCAAGAGGGCGCCGAACTCAGATTTTGTAAGCAACACAATCTTTTCAATAACAGAAGAGTAATCAAATAAGGATTCTTTCGAGGCCAATACTTCAATCAACTCGTTACGATATTGAAGATTAATTTCATTTAATTTCGATTCATTTAATACGTTCTCGAGCTTTTCTTTTTTCGCTTTCAGTCTGCTGTTCTGGTCGGCCATCCGTTTGATGAGCGGGCGTCCGATTAATAAGATGGCACTGATGAACATGACGAGCCCGATCATCCAAATCCATCGGAGAGCAGTGAGTTCGAGAGTAGAGACATTCCCATCACGCACGAACCAGGCTCCAATCAAGGTTAAAACCAGACTGAATCCACAGACACTATATAAAATACTGAGTATTTGACGACTGTTCAATTGTTCAATCCACTTGCTGATCATTCGTTCTACTTCCTTCCTTGAACATAAAAAACGATAGGTCATCTTTTCCTTGCCCTGAATTCTATGAGACCGGGAAGGGAAAATGAAGCAATTTGCTTATTCAACGTGCATTAAAATAGATTCACATAATGCGATTTACCCAAAATACATGAAATGTACACGTGTCAACCTGCTTTGCGTTGACATTATTTAACGAAGTGATTACCTTGATATTAAGATAAAACAACGAGGAGTGTAGTCTATGTTATCAATTGAACCGTCTGCCTTGACTGAACGAGACACATATAAGTTTTTGATTGGCAGCATTGTGCCAAGACCGATTGCGTTTGTCACAACACAAAATGGGGACGTGATTAACGCCGCCCCGTTTAGCTATTTTAATGTAGTCGCATCCAACCCTCCGCTCGTCTCCGTCTCAGTTCAACGAAAAGATGGCGTCATGAAAGACACGGCGCGTAACGCACTCCGTACGAATGAACTAGTGATTCATGTCGTAGATGAAACGAACGTCATCAACGTGAACGAGACGGCCGCCAACCTTGCGGCAGATGAGAGTGAGCTGTCTCGTACAGACTTTACGCTTCAACCGAGTGATGTGATTTCGACTCCAGGGGTCAAAGAAGCAAAAATCCGTTTTGAATGTGTGCTCCATCATCACTTGCCGATCGAACATGACGGAAAAACGACTGCCGATTTATTGATTGCGCGAATTGTCCGTTTCCATATTGACCGAGAGTTATATACTCAAGGACGCATCGATGCTAAACGGCTTGCGCCTGTCAGTCGGATGGCTGGCAATAGTTATGCGACCCTTGGGGAACTATTTGACGTGAAGCGTCCAGAGTAATCGATAAACGTGCCCGTTTTTTCTAAAGAACGGACACGTTTTTTGGGTAAAGAAATAGGAAGCGCATTTGGGTGCGGTATTTCTTTCTTTCCGACACTCGCTTGTGTCACAATAAAGTCAGAACATTCTAACTTTCAGTCATCCTAGATCAGAGAAAAAGGGGAGTCCGTCATGTACCGTCCAACTGTCCAATCGATTATTACTGCTATTGAAACCGTGATTGTCGGAAAAGAAGAAGTCATCGCAAAAAGTCTCACTGCCTTGCTAGCAGGTGGGCATGTGCTGCTTGAAGACGTACCAGGAGTCGGAAAGACAATGCTCGTCCGTACGTTCAGCCGAGCGATTGACTTAGATTTTAAGCGCATCCAATTCACACCGGACATGCTACCGTCCGACTTGACCGGGATTTCGATGTACAACCAAAAAACGAGGGAATTTGAATATCGACCAGGTCCGCTCATGGGTAACATCATTTTAGCGGATGAAATTAACCGGACCTCACCGAAAACGCAATCGGCTCTTCTTGAGGCGATGGCTGAGCGAAGTGTAACAGTGGACGGGGAATTGAAAGTGTTACCGTCACCTTTCTTCGTCATGGCGACACAAAACCCGATTGAGCATGAAGGGACGTATCCGTTGCCGGAAGCACAGTTGGATCGCTTCTTACTTAAAATCGAGATGGGCTATCCGACATTCAATGAAGAGATTGCATTATTGTCGCGGTTTGAAAAAGAAGAGCCGCTCGAGGCGCTTCAGAGCGTGATTACGAAGCAAGAAGTTGAACTCATGCAACGTGAAGTGAGAGACGTGCATGTGTCGAGTGCGGTCAAACAGTACATTGTGCGATTGGTGCATGAGTCTCGAAAAGATCCGCATACGTATTTAGGAGGAAGTCCGCGAGCCACACTGGCGTTGATGAAAGCGGCACAGTCGTGGGCGTATATCCATAATCGCGATTTCGTCTTGCCGGATGACGTGAAGGCGATGGCGACGAGTGTGCTCGGACATCGCGTACTCTTGACAGCAGAAGCACGGTATAAAGGAAAATCACCGAATCAGTTGATTCAAGATTGGCTGGATACGTTGCCTGTCCCGATGGATCGTGAGGTCAATGAAGTATGAAAAACTGGATGAAGCTGTTCGTTGTATGGGCGGCGGCATTCGGATTGTATGCATTTGCCCGCATCGAAGGCAGTATCGTCGCTTCGACCTTATGGTGGTCGTTCGCTGTGTTGACCGTCTACTGGACACTCTTTATGATTTATCCGGTCACGGCGGCAAATGTGGTGCGCCGTGTGACAACGAAGCGACTTGTTTCTGGACAAACAATGGACGTCGAGTTACGAATTGAACGGAAGTACCCTTTCTTGATTGGGATGGTCACGTTAGAGGAGCGATTGCCACAACGTTTGACGGATGAAGACAAGACGATTGTCGTGCCTGTAGACCGTTTTTTCCGACAAGCAGAAGTCGTCCATTATGAGGTCGAGGCGATTAAGCGTGGGATTCATGTCTTTGACCGCACCGTTCTACATGTACGTGACGTATTTGGTCTGTTCGACCGGAAGCGGACGTTACGACTCGAGACGGTCGTCGAGGTGTCACCCGCTGAATTGCCGTTTGATTTACCTCGAGACGAACATGTCGGGGGTCGTGGGGAGCAATATCGTCAAATGCGGACATACACCGAAGTGGCCAATACGACCAGCGGGGTTCGGGAGTATGCGGCAGGAGACCGAATCGGACGGATTGATTGGAAGGCATCCGCACGCCGAGGGAACTTGATGACCAAGACGTTTGACCAGGAACAAGAGAAGAAGCTTTCACTCGTGTTCGTACCAGCCGTCTCTGCCGGGTATGAAGAGGCATTTGAACGTTCCCTATCCTTACTTGTTGGAGCGATTCGTCAGTTAGAACGAAAAAATCTGCCGTTTGAGCTCTACGTCATTGAAGAGCAGGTGCGACTGTTCCATCTTCCTGACCAGAGTGCAGAAGTCGGTCATTACTTGTTGACCGCAACGCCAGAAGCTGAGGGGCGTCTCGTCGAACGAGTGAAGCAGAAACTGCCTCAACAAACTGGAGATTTGATTTTGATCAGTCCTTTTGAAACGACGTCCATTCGAGAGTTGATGCATGAGACACAGGGTAGCTATCATCTCTACACGGCAGTTAATGAGGTGACGGTATGAAGACATGGGTAACCCGAATCGTCTATACGGCGCTTGCCGCCTATTTGTTGTCGTTCTGGATTGAGCCGATTGTTGGAAGTACGACGTTCGATGTGACGTGGCCGTTTTACTTCCTGCTCATCGTGCCGATGTTTGCCAGTATTCTGCCTTGGGCAGCTTTTCTTGGGATCTCGCTTCTTAATTTCCTCATCGTCTTGTATGCCTATCACGGCAGTATTTTGGACTGGTTTGGTCTATGGATGGAAGATTTGATGGGTGTCATGAGCGGTGAACTGCCGAATGAAGCGATTTTCTTCTCTGCCATGGCGCTGATCGGCTTACTGTTTGCTGTGCTCGTCGGACGAACGTATCCAAGTTATAGTTTTGCCCTTGGGATGATTGTGTCGACTCTCGGCATCATGGCCTATTTTGATACGTGGACGTTGTATGACGGGGAAGGCAATATCCTGTATGCCATCGTCACATCGCTCCTCTTACTATTTGTCACCGATTTGGCAAAACGACCGAGTCAATCGCTCGTCCGATTCGTCAGTATCGGACTACTCCTCAGTGTCGTCGTGGCTCTCGCAAGTGCTTCACCCACGCTTGAAGGCGATTGGTCTGACCGTATCACTACGAGTTTTCGGAATGCGACGACGGAAGGTGATGGGAGTGGCCCGGGTCGAGTTGGGTATGGAGTGAACGACGAATCGCTAGGTGGTCCGTTCGAACAGGATGACGGCATCGTCTTCATCGCTCGCGGCGTGCCGGCACGCTATTGGCGTATCGAATCCAAGGCGATTTATACGGGGAAAGGTTGGGTCGAATCACCAGTCCTGGACTCTAACTACAATCGTGGTCAGTTAGTGGACTCGGAAGTGGATACGACACCGGAACAGGCACTGTTACGTTTTGAGCGCCGACAACCGTTTGTTCCTTATGGTGGAGAATATCCGCAAGCTATCGAAACAGAGTCCGGTACCGAATTTCGAGTCGGTGATATCGAACGGGCTTTCCCGAACGAGACGATTACGATGCAACCGTCCGGAAAGATTGTATTTGAAAATGAGGAACAATCGACTCCGCGGACGATCCAACTTCGTTATAGTGTCCCGGCTTTCTCTGAAGAACAACTGGCATTAAATGAAGAGATCACATCGCTCACGGAAGAAGAGCAACAGGTCTATTTACAGCTACCGGAATCGTTGCCAGAGCGTGTACGAGATTTAGCCACTGACATCACGGCGGAGAGTGAGACACCGAACGAGAAGGCGGAAGCGGTAGAAGCTTATTTCCGAAATGGAGAATTTCAATACGACACCGAAAATGTGGCACAACCGGAAGGGGACACGGATTATGTTGACCAGTTCCTGTTCGACACACAAATCGGGTATTGCGATAACTTCTCGACGTCAGCTGCCGTATTGCTGCGCGCGAACGGCATACCGACGCGTTGGGTAAAAGGATTTACGATGGGTGACACACGAGGGGTCATTCAAGGTGAGGAAGAACATACGATTCGAAATCGTCACGCCCACTCGTGGGTCGAGTATTTCATTGAAGGCGCGGGCTGGGTTCCGTTAGAAGCGACAATCAGTTTCTCGGACGCCAACTTATTGCAGATGGAACGAGAAACGGATACGGAAGATACGACGCCGGCTGCGAATGATCCCCAAGCAAATCAGGACAACGATACGCAAAACCGTCCGCAAGAAGATTTGTTGATCGATGACGTGACGACAGGTGATGTTCAAGAGGAGGCACGTAAAATGCCGGTGTGGGGATGGGTTGTCATTCTCTTCCTCGTGGCGGTCCTCGTTTGGAACCGGAAAATCATCGAGCGTCAAATCATGTATGTCTGGTGGATGAGTCGTCCGCTCACGGATGGGCGCCTCGTCTCGATGCACCGCTATTTGATGAAACGACTGCGTGCGAACGGATTCAAAATTGAGGGACGTACGCCTTCGGAACTCGCCAAAGAGGTCGACGCCTACTATGAAACGAATGATATGACCCGTCTGACGGCTTTGTTTGAGCAAGCTGTTTATGCGGAACAAGAGCCGAATTCAAAATATAAAGAATATTGGAAAATCATGATTCATCGAATTATGAGTTGAAGTGACGGGATGCATCAAGTAAGATAGACGCATTAGTTAGATAATTGAACATGGCATTCCTTCGTATATACTCGTGAATTGGCGCGAGAGTCTCTACCGGACCACCGTAAATGGACCGACTATGAAGGAGCACGTTTCGTATACAAAGAAAAAGGCGTGCTTCTTCTTCGGTTTGGATAATCTGGGGGAGAGGCGCGTCCTTTTTTTGAGGAGAAGGCAGAAAGGTGGAGATTTCGTGAAAGTAGAACAAGAAATGATTTTGGTGCTTGATTTTGGTGGTCAGTATAATCAGTTGATCACACGTCGTGTCCGTGACCTTGGCGTATACAGTGAGTTGCATTCGCATAAGATGACGGCAGACGAGATTCGCGAATTGAACCCAGTCGGCATCATCTTCTCAGGTGGACCGAACAGCGTATACGCGGAAGGCGCATATCGTTGCGACCCAGAGATCTTTGAACTTGGCATTCCGATTTTCGGAATTTGTTACGGCATGCAACTCATGACGCATCATTTCGGTGGTCGTGTCGAACGTGCCGCACATCGTGAATACGGGAAAGCGACATTGTTCTCAACGCCGGAAGCATCAGCGATTTATAACGGTCTTCCAGTCGAACATACAGTATGGATGAGCCACGGTGACCTCGTCATGGAAGCGCCGGAAGGATTTATCGTCGATGGAACGAACCCGTCTTGCCCGGTCGCTTCAATCAAAAACGATGAGTTGAAAATGTACGGTGTCCAATACCATCCAGAGGTTCGTCACTCGGAGTACGGAAACGACATCTTAAAAAACTTCATCTATGAAGTATGTGGTGCGAAAGGCGAATGGTCGATGGAAAACTTTATCGACCTCGAAGTGGAGAAAATCCGTGAAATCGTTGGCGATAAGCAAGTTCTTTGTGCGCTTTCGGGCGGTGTCGACTCTTCTGTCGTGGCCGCACTCGTTCATCGCGCAATCGGTGACCAGTTGACGTGTATGTTTGTCGACCATGGTCTCCTTCGTAAAGGGGAAGCGGATAGCGTCATGAAGACGTTCGCAGACGGATTCAACATGAAAGTCATCAAAATCGATGCACAAGAACGTTTCTTGACGAAGTTGGCTGGTGTCTCGGACCCTGAGCAAAAACGTAAGATTATCGGAAACGAGTTCATCTACGTATTTGATGAAGAAGCATCGAAACTCGTCGATATGGACTTCCTCGCACAGGGGACGCTCTACACAGACATCATCGAGAGTGGGACAGACACAGCGCAAACAATCAAATCACACCATAACGTCGGTGGATTGCCGGAAGATATGAACTTCACGTTGATCGAACCACTCAACACGCTCTTTAAAGACGAGGTCCGTGCACTCGGTACAGAACTCGGTCTTCCTGACTATATCGTTTGGCGCCAACCGTTCCCAGGTCCAGGTCTCGGAATTCGTGTCCTCGGTGAAATCACGGAAGAGAAGTTAGAAATCGTGCGTGAATCCGATGCGATTCTACGTGAAGAAGTGAAGAAAGCTGGACTTGAACGCGACATCTGGCAATACTTCACGGTGCTCACGCCGATTCGCTCGGTCGGAGTCATGGGTGACGAGCGTACGTACGACTATGCTGTCGGTGTCCGTGCGGTCACTTCAATTGATGGCATGACGTCTGATTGGGCACGTATTCCATGGGATGTGCTTGAGAAGATCTCTGTCCGGATTGTAAACGAAGTCAGCCACGTTAACCGTGTGCTGTATGACATCACGTCTAAGCCACCTGCAACAATCGAATGGGAATAAGCGGAACAGAGGGGGATTCCCCTCTGTTTTGTCTTAAAACCGAACATTAACGTTTTTTATCGATGTAAAATCCGTGAATTTAGTTGACATTCTATTTTTACGCTGATACGATAAGAACGTTCTTATTATAACCGAACAATTATAAAATATTTTGCCGTATAATATCGGGGATATGGCCCGAGAGTCTCTACGAAATCACCTTAAATGATTTCACTACGGCGAGACATAGATGAGGGTGTATGCCCTCGTATGTTTCGCGTGGGGTCCTCGGTCATTTGCCGGGGGCCTTTTCTCGTTTTACGGCGAGCACAAGGAGGAAAACAAATGAGCACACAGCTCAAGCAAGAACAGCAACAACCATCAACGACGAGTCGGATCGATCGTTACTTCCAACTCACAGCACTCGGTACGAGTGTCCGCACGGAACTGATCGCAGGATTTACAACTTTCCTCGCGATGGCGTACATTCTTTTCGTTAACCCGAACATTCTTGGGGCAGCGGGTATGGATACTGGAGCGGTCTTCGTGGCGACAGGTCTTGTCGCGGTAGTCGGTTCATTGACGATGGGACTTCTCGCGAACTACCCAATTGCGATTGCGCCAGGCATGGGCCTTAACGCGTTCTTCGCATATAGCGTCGTCATCGGGATGGGTATTTCTTGGCAAACGGCTTTGTCAGGTGTACTTGTATCAGGTCTCTTCTTTATCGTATTGACGTTATCAGGAATTCGCGAAACGATTGTTAATGCGATTCCGGCTCCTCTCAAAATGGCGGTTGCTGCAGGGATTGGTTTCTTCATCGCTTTCATCGGTTTGAAAAACGCAGGCATCGTTGTCGCGAATGAAGCAACACTTGTTAGTCTTGGTTCACTTGGTACGGGCACGACGCTTCTCGCGGTGTTCGGTCTTGTGGTCAGCGCCTTGCTTATGGCGCGCGACATCAAAGGTGGTATTTTCATCGGGATGTTGTTGACGGCGATTGTCGGGATGATTTTCGGTCTTGTGCCGACACCGACAGCGATCTCAGACGTTGTGTCGATGCCGCCGAGTATGTCATCTACATTCGGTCAAGCCTTCATCAACTTCGGTGATGTGTTCACGCTTCAAATGCTCGTTGTCATCTTGACGTTCTTCTTCATCGACTTCTTTGATACAGCTGGGACGCTCGTCGCGGTAGCGCGTCAAGCTGGGATCATGAAAGAGAATAAAGTACCACGTGCGAGTAAGGCGTTGTTAGCTGACTCGACAGCGACGGTGGCAGGTGCAATCTTCGGAACATCTACAGCGACTTCATACGTTGAATCGTCAGCAGGTGTCGCTGCTGGTGGACGAACAGGATTGACTGCTGTTTTCGCAGGATTGTTCTTCGGTTTGGCATTGTTCTTCTCGCCTCTCTTGGCAGTTGTTACGGCGCCGGTCACAGCTCCTGCGCTGATTATTGTTGGTGTGCTCATGGCTTCGGCTCTTCTTGATATCGATTGGAAAAAGATCGAGATTGCAGTTCCTGCATTCTTGACGATTATCATGATGCCACTTACATCATCAATCGCAACGGGAATTGGGCTTGGGTTTATCCTTTACCCACTCATGATGATTGCAAAAGGGAAGACGAAAGAGATTCATCCGATCATGTATGGGATGTTGGTCATCTTCTTGGCATACTTTATGTTCTTGCCACACGCATAAGTTCATTTGAAAAGCCGGCTCTGTTATTACGAGTCGGCTTTTTTGTATGCAGTATTTTCAGGAAGGAATGGATCGTACATCGTGATCGCGTGATTTTCTGTGATGAACTCATTTCGAAGATGTGTGCCATTCATTGAAGTGACTTCTCTAAATATCTGGTTATGTCGTATCGTTCCACCCCACCATTCCCGGGTGAAATGATGGTTTTCTTCATATATACGATACTGTTCTTTATTCGGGATGTTCGAGCGCCATTCCCCGACGAGATGATCTCCCTCTATATATAGAAGGAGTTGATACGTTTGTGCCGTCTGGTTTGTGATTTGTAAGTCGAGATAATTATAAGAACATGTCGCGCCACTTCCGAAAGGTTGGTCCCGTCGGTAATCTGGGAACACATCGTAGCTGTGACGATAACGTTCGGTCACGGTCAATGGGCTATGTAAGGTGATCCAATAGATTAGATTGGACAGTTGGCAAAGTCCGCCACCGATTCCTGAAGTGACTTTTCCGTAATGGAGAATCATTCCGTCGACGTATCCTTTACGTTTCGTTGGCTTGCCGATCATCTTCCAATAGGAGAAGACATCGTTTGGAGTCAGGATAGAGCCGTTCAGTTTGGTGATTGCAATTTTTAGGTTGGTTACCTTGTTATGTTGGACTTCCATGTCGACATCTCGGAGTTGGCGATACAAAGGAGTTCGGTGTGTATGGATCAGATATGACATCGGGTCAGTGTTTCGTTTTGAAACATACTTTCGTTTGTCCGTCATCCATTCTATTCGTCGCTTAAGCGTATAAATTTGTGTACCAGACCAGATTCTGAACGGTGAACGTTTCTTAGGCCGCTGTAAATCGGATTGCATCATTGGTTGACTCCTTATAGGTTTATAGTCGTTTTTAGATATAAGTGTATTCTTTAAAGTGATTTATTCTTCCTTCTTCCATTAAGGAGTTGGGATTCGAACTTTGGATGATGTAGAAAAAGATTTAAAAGTTTTTTTAGAATAATGCTTGCAAGATCAAAAAGCAGGTGATATAGTTATCTCTGTTGCCAGCGACAAACGTTGAACAAACGAAAAAGTTGTTGACATCAAAATGAATTAAATGTTATTATCATTTAGTCGCCAAGAGCGGCAGACGAACTTTGAAAACTGAACGATGAGGCAAAA